>JAFZCU010000204.1 GCA_017556145.1 Prevotella sp.
AAAACCGATGGGGTCGCGGTTGAGCGAGCGCACACGGATATACGCTTCGCCAGAGTCATAGAGTTCTACGACATAGTGATAGGAATCCTCCTTGGTCCTGACATCGATGTCGAGCTGCGTGTATTTGTTCGACTTGGGTTTACTCTCCTTATAACTCAGCACGGGTGCCTCGAAGTTCAGACCTATCGAGGGTGCGAGTGTGGGCGATACACGGGCCTGTCCCAGATAGGGCAGATAGCTGTGCAGCGTGTCGCCTCGCAGTTCCAGGTAGAAGTCGGGTGTCACCATCCTCGAGCCGTAGCGCATGGTGTTCATCGTATTGATGTCAATACGCCAACGCTTGGTGGCAACGGCATCGGCTACAGTCTGACGCCTTGCATCCTGCTCAGCACCTTTGAGAAATTCCTTTTTGCCATTGATCCAGCTCTTCAGTTTCTGCCACTCCTTAGGCATCCAACCCTCGCCTGTCGAGGTGATGGAAAGGATGTGGAGGCCATCTTCCATCAGATAGAAAAAGAAGTAGTAGTCGTAGTTGTCGATATCGTAACCATAACCCTGTCCCAGAAGTTTTGCAGAGGGTATGTGTTGAACTGAATTAATACTGGATTCAGTGTACATTTTGAATTCAATGATGGGGGAAGTGGGGTAAGGGAGTCTGGAAGAAGTGCTATAGCGATGGAGTTGCTCCGGATAACGATTGACATAGTCGAATGTCAATGAGTCGAGTTGCCGATACAGGGCATTGGTCTCGGCCTTGTATTGGGCGGGGATGAAGTGGTGGGAGCCGGTGACCAGGCCTGCGTGTGCGTGGTTGACGTTGTTATAGCCCAGAATCATTTGGATTCTTCCACCTGCGAGCGAGTCCTTGTATTCCTTGTCGTGTCGCCAATAGACGGGATAGGTGGCTGCGCCCTTCAGCGACTTCAGGACTGCAAAGGCAGGCTGGATATGTTTTTCGAAGGCGGCAGCATCGAAACTCCGTAAGGAAACATGATTGTCGCTCTCGTATCGATGCCTGTAGTTGGCTATGTCCCAGTCGTCGCAGTTCTTATGATAGGAGAAGGAAACCTGCTCTTTTGCGTTATTGAAGAACACGCGATTGTTGGTATTCGAAGGCAGGAGATCTCTCTTGCCATCAAAGAATCCTATGGAATATTCAATGGTATCCGCACAGTCCTTATGGTTTTCGTACATGTAGGTTTCTACCTCCTCCTTGCTCAGATCGGTGAAGGCGGCACGGATGGAGTCGATGGCTATTGTCAACTGTTGGCGGCGCAGGGCAACGATGCTGTCTGGAACACGATAGATCAGACGGTTGGTAATCTCTTCCCCCCGTGCGCCGAACCCAAAGGCCCAATTGCGTGTGATACTCCGATCGCTACCCGTGCCAATCATGCTCATGTTCCCCTGTGAGTAGCTAATTTCATAGCCCTGCTTCAGCAGGCAGTCTTCCAACTGCTTGAGGCGTGGGTTCTGCCCGAATGCCGTCGTTGCAAGCACAACCCCCCATATAATTAGATATCCACTCTTCATAATTATCAATTATCAATTCTTTCTATACGTCGCTTTGCCGTTCACCCAGCGCTTCATTTTCTGAAAATTTTGGGGAATCCAGAGTATGCCCTTCGTGGTGATGGAGAGAATGTGCAGGCCGTCTTCGTCCTGATAGCAGCGCAGGTTGTATTTGATGCTGTTGAGGTTGTCTAAATCATCGTCGTTGCTCTCTACGATGTCAAAAATGTGGTAAAAGACATCATTGTAATAGGAACCAGTGCGATTATCAATGCTTACGATGATAGGGATGTGGTGATAGGCATAGGGCTGTTCCGGATGCCGGTTCACATAGTCGTAAGCCAATGAGTCGAGCCGGTCAAAGATGGGTCTTGCCTGATGCTGGGCAGGAATGAAGTAGTAGGTGCCGGTGGTCAGTCCGGCAGGCCAGGTCTCTCTTATACGTACCCCCCATAGAATATTACCGCGAGAGCCGACATCGTCTTTGTATCCCTTATCGTGCTGCCAATGGACGGAATAGGATATGGCACCCTGCAGTTTCATCAGCGGTTTCAGGGCGGGCTGGATCTGGGCTTCGAAGGCAGCGATGTCGAAGGGTTTCTTATCCTCCTCAGTAAGGCCGCTTGGCTCTTCGCGGGAATGACTGTAGTCGCCAAAAGGCCCCCGATAAATACCATTGATGAAGAGGTCTGAAAAGATGTCTGAAGAGTCAGTCTCCAGGTAGGGACGATACCACCAGTCGCTACTGTCGTTATCCACTTCTTTTGGATGTCTCTTTTCAGATCTGAACTTGGCGACCTCATAGGCATCATTTCTGAAGACAACGGAATAACTGATGGTATCGGTGTTACCCCTGTGGTATTCATACATATAACTCTCAGCAGCATCCTTTCTCACGCTGGAGAAGGCGATACGTATGGTGTCAAGGGCATCCTCATACTTCCTTCTGACCTGGGCGTTGATGCTGTCTTGGATATGTATGGTCTGCAGCCTTGTCTCCTCGTTCATCTCTGATGAAATACTAGGCTTATTCTCTTCCTTCCCGATAGCATCGAGTTGAGCACGCCAAAAATACATGATGTCTTTGTAGCCGTTACTCTTCTGAGTGAATTCGATGCCATGAGAATGCTGTTGTAAATACTTCTCCAACTGATTAAGGCGCGGATTCGCATTCTGCCCGAACGCCGTTGTTGCCCATGCAACTATAAATAATAGTAGATATCGCCTATTCATAATTATCCATTATCAATTATCAATTCTGTTATCGATTTCCTGTTGCAGGCGCTGACCACGCTGTCGAATGTTCTCTACCTGAGTCGCCATCGCCACAAGGGGGTCAATTTCATCTATACCTGTCGTCATCGTCACAAGGGGGTCGGTGTCGTCTATACCCGTTGTCCTCGACAGGTCGCTCTGCTTGTCGTAGGCTTTCACCTTATCAATCAGGGAAGCTGGTAGGGTCTTCACATTGGCGGATGCCGTCTCGCTGGTGGGTATCAGTTCAACGAGCTGCATGACTGCTTCCTGACGCTTCTTTGCTGGCTTATGAGAGGGCTGTGGCGCTGGCGCTTCGACAGGCTCAGAGACCGTATTTGAAGGCTCCTCTATGGCAGACTCTCCTTCGACGGACTCAGGAACCGGGGCTGTAGGCTGTTCAACAGTCTGCGCCACGAGGGGCTCCTGCGACGTTTGCTGCTTTCCGAAGTTGAAGACAATGAGCAGGACGATACTGGCAGCGACGGCTATGGCAGTATAGAGCCACAGGTGTTTCTGCTTGGCTTCTGGTCGAGTCTGCTCAGTTTCCTCGAGGCGTTGCATCAGTCGTTCGTTCAGGTCAGCAGGCATCGGTGCCAACTGCTGTTCGCGACGGTTGACGGCTTCGCGCAGGTTTTTGTCGTTTTTGATGCTATCCATTGTTTAGCGTGATTTGATGATTCGATAGAGTTTCTTGCGGATACGGCTCAATTGCGAGCCGATGGTAGAGGGATTGGCGCCTGTGACGTAAGCTATATCGGCGAGGCTCATGTTGTCGTAATAGAACATACTCACGATGGCCTGCTCGTGGGTCGGCAGCTTGGCCAAAGCCTGTTCGAGTTGCAGGATGGTCTCTTCGTCCTGTGGCGCCTCATCGGGAGCCTCCAGTGCATTGATGCCCAGGTCGTGGTCGTCCAAATAGATGATGTTGGGCTTCTGGCCTCTGACAAAGTTGAGCGACTCGTGGTAGGCTATGTGATTGAGCCATGTGGCGAGCGATGCCTGACGGGGATTGTAGCCTCCGATGCCGCGTAGGGCCTTGACAAACACATCCTGATAGACCTCTTCGGCATCCTCGCGGCACGTCACGATGCGCTGCACCATGCGGAACACCATAGGACCATAGACAGTGAACAACCGCTGGCAGGCGGCAGTCTTATGCTGCAGCAGGTCACTGATCAGGATGGTTGAATCTTGTTCCATTTGACTTCGTCATCGTCCGTTTGGACGTCCTTCCATCTATATATACACACAATATGGAAAATTATTGCAATATTTGCGAACTTTTTCCCAAAAAGAATGCAAATGGATATGTATTCTCTTCGCTTACTCGGATTTTTGCACTATCTTTGCAGGCGTTTTGCAAAGCAAATAAATCACAGATGTACAAACCAAGATTCAACCTGAAGCGCCCAGTGCTCGTGTTCCGACAGTTCGGAAACAAGGGTTACTCGCTGTTCAGTTGTCTGGGCAGAGAGGTGGTGTGTAGCGTGCTCTCGGTAGCAACGCTGACCTACGCCTCAGCAGAGAGTGTCAGCACCGATCCGGTGGTGAGCGACTCGGCAGCGATGACAACGACCCGCGAGATGATGCTCGAGGAGGTCAGTGTGACCGGCTCGAGGGCGCCCCTGACGAAAGGTCAGGCTGCGAGAATGGTAACTGTACTGGACCATGCCGACATTGCGCAGGCGCCTGTACAAAGTATTAACGACTTGCTGAAATACACCATCGGTGTGGATGTCCGTCAGCGAGGACCTATTGGTGCACAGACGGATATCTCCATCAGAGGCGGCACTTCCGAACAAATCATCCTGCTGCTTAACGGCATCAATATCTGTGACCCGCAGACGGGTCACAATGCGATGGACTTGCCCGTAGACCTGAACGATATCGTGAGAATCGAAGTAATTGAAGGACCAGCCGGTAGAATCTATGGGACATCATCATTGGTGGGGGCAATCAACATTGTGACTTGCCCTAGAGGTAAGAGGTTTGATGTTAAAGGTAAGAGAAATGACCAGCAACTTGATATGCATATGGAGGGGGGCAGTTATGGTTATTTTAACTCAGGCTTTAGGTATTCTCTTACCTCTCATCTCTTTCCTCTCACTTCTAGTATCTCCGCGAACTACAGTCGGAGTGATGGGTGGAGCCGGTCGAAGGCAGGAAGGCTGAACACGGACTACAGTGGGGCGAAGGCCTTCTATCAGGGACAGTATGAGGACGAGACGATAAAATTGAACTGGCACTTAGGTTTGTCAGACAAGGGCTGGGGATCGGGCACTTTCTGGGCCTCACCGAAATGGCAGGCTGACGAACAGTATGAACACACCACGAAACTATTCTCCGCCATTCAGGCACGAACCAAACAAGGACCACTGAACCTGAATGCCAGTCTTTATTGGAATCAGAATCATGACCGCTATGAGGGTTATCGGAATCAGGCGGAGAAGATGAAATACAACTACAATCGCACAGACGTATATGGTGTGAGCGCAGGCGCCTATTTCGATTGGCAAGGTGGACGCACCGCCTTCGGGGCAGAACTGCGCAACGAGGATCTTGTGAGCGGGAATCTGGGTGAGCCCTTGTCACAGACACATCACATCAAGGGGACAGACCGCAACTACACCCTCGGCGTAAACCGTACGAACATCAGCGGTTATCTGGAGCATAACATCCTGATGGATCAGGTGACCGTCTCTGCAGGCCTCGTGGCAGTGAAGAACACGTGGAGCAATATGAACATGACCGTCTATCCGGGCATCGACGTGAGTTTCCGCCCCACCCCACATTGGAAACTGCATGCCTCATATAACACTTCGCTACGCATGCCGTCGTTTACGGAGATGTATTACAAGCTGCAAGGCTATAGTGCCAACCCCCACCTGAAGCCCGAAGAGATGCAGGCCTTCGAACTCGGACTTGATTATCAATTATCCATTATCAATTGTCAATTATCTCTCTGGCATCATCACGGACGTAACATGATCGACTGGATTATGGACACCTCAAAAGGCGAAGAGGCAGAATGGCAGAGCGTAAACCATACAACCATCAACAGCATCGGCCTGGAAGCCTCAGCCTCAATCAATGTGCCACTATTCACTCATCATTATTCACTATTCACTGTCAGTTACAGTTACATCCACCAAAACAAGCAGCAAGAGGCGAATATCGTGTCGCAGTATGCCCTCGAATACCTCAGGCACAAGTTGGTGGCGAATGTACAGATGCAGATGACAAAACGGCTCTCATTGGGCGTAAACCTACGCTGGCAGGATCGCAGAGGCAGTTATACAGACTTCGACGGACTGATGCACGACTATGAACCCTACGCCCTCATCGACACGCGGCTGACTTGGGCAGAGGCGAAATGGAAGACTTATATCGAGGCGAACAATCTCCTCGACACCAGCTATCATGACTATGGTCTTGTGGAACAGCCTGGCCGCTGGATTATTATTGGAGCTTCGCTTTCGTTTTAGTTGAGAGTTGAGAGTTTATAGTTTATAGTTGATTACCTGGCAAGCCATTCCGCCTATAGAAGTAATCATCTCTAAACTCTAAACTTTAAACTATAAACTAAACTATTTCTTCTTGAGGCGGAAGGAGCGTTCGATGCTGCTGATTTCCTCAGAGAAACCCTTGTCGATTTTCAGGCGCTGCTCGATGGTATTGCAACTGTGGATGACAGTGGAGTGGTCACGGTTGCCGATCAGCTGTCCGATGCGGGCGGCAGACATCTTGGTGTATTTCTGAGCCAGATACATCGAAATCTGACGCACCTGCACGTAATCGCGCCTGCGACTCTTGCTGATGATATGCTGCTGGGAAACATTGAAGTGCTTGCAGACCTTCTCCAGGATATCATCGATGGTAAGCGGATGGTTGTCGATCTTCACGGCACGCTGGATGACACGCTCAGCCAGACGCATGTCGATGTTGGAATTATAGACAATCGAATAGGCCATCAGCGAATTGACCACACCCTCCAGATCGCGCACACTGCCATTGATGGTCTCTGCAATATACTGAATGACATCAGCAGGAATCTTCAGACCGTCGCGACGACACTTAGAATTCAGAATGTCGATGCAGAGCTGTATCGTCGGTTTCTCCAACTCAGCAATCAGGCCGCAGGAGAAACGTGTCAGCATGCGCTCGTGCAACCATTTCAGGTCGATTGGCGGACGGTCGCTGGCAAGAATGATCTGCTTACCCAGACGGAACAGATGGTCGAAGATATGGAAGAAGGTGGCTACCGTCTTCTCGGCTGTTGCCCATTCCTGCACATCATCGACAATCAGCACGTCGATGGTCTGATAGAAGTTGATGAAATCGTTGATGGTATTCTGGCGGCGGGCATCGGTGAACTGCACCTGGAACAGACGGGCGCTGACATAGAGCACACGTTTCTCGGGATACATCTCCTTGCAGCGCACACCGATGGCGTTGATGAGGTGCGTCTTGCCACATCCCGAAGGACCATAGATAAAGAAGGGGTTGAATGTGGTCTTACCCGGATGCTCCGCGATGGAGAGGCCCACCGTTCTCGGCAACTTGTTGGAGTCGCCCTCAATGAAATTCTGGAAGGTCTTCTTGGTATCCAACTGGGGGTTCAGTCCTTGGGGAACGGCAGCATCGAGCGTCGTCGGCGACTGATTGGCGCGTGTGACAGCCTGCGGGGTCTCGATCTCAGCAGGCACCTCACCTTCCACCTCCTGAACCGTATTCCTGTTATTCTCGCCTACCACAGTAATAATACGATAGCGGAGAATGACGCTTTCGCCAAATACGCGTGCGAGTACCTTTCTTAATAAGCCAACGTAGTACTGCTCCAAGTACTCGTACACGTACGGACTTGGAACCTGCACCATGAGCGTGTGCTCTCGCTCCGAGTAAGACTCGAAGACGATTGGCGCGAACCACGTTTTGTATTGCTGCTCTGTGACGTTGGCCTGGATGAGACGCAGACATTCATCCCAGAGCGCACTTTGACTTTTTAACATACTCGATTGCTTTAATTTAGCGGTGCAAAGTTCGCACTTTTTTTTGGAATAACCAAATCCCCGAAAAACATACTTCGTTTGTACAAATGCCGTAACTTCCTAATAAGCGGCAAGTTAGACCGTTTCACGAATCCGGCAAGAAAAAACCCCTCTTTGAAATTTTAAACTATCTGATAATAAGACAGTTACAAAATTCTGTCAATAAAAATGGAATATAAAAACTTCTCACCTGAATGTGTGCAAAACGCCATAATTATAGGCTATTGCAAAACGCCCTTCAAGAAGTGGCGAAGATTTCCCTTATTTAGACAAAATTTAAATTACTTGTCTTTTTTTCCGAAAATGGAGAAATGCACATAGCGCTTCGGATGTTGCTTCAGATCGATCATCAAAGAGTCAACATGTCCCATCGTCGAAGCAGCATTCCGATAGAGCTCCTGGTCGCGCATCAGCAGGCCGAGGGTACCATCGTTGCTATTGAGACGGGCGGTCATCTGCTCCACATTCTGCAGGGTATTGTTCACCTTGGCCATCGTCATGGCGATATCGAGGTCACTGAGGTTCTTGGTGAGGGTATTGGTATTGGCCAGCACATTGTCGGCCTTCTCCATCATACCGGGCATCTGAGTCTTCAGGTTCGCCGACAGGTGCTTCAGTTCGTTGGTCGTCGAAGACAGATTGGCGGTAATCTGGTCAATGTTATGCATCGAATTGCTCAGGGCGGGGTCAGAGAGCAGCATATTGACATTGTAGAGAATCGAGTCGAGTTTGGGCACCAGATTCTGAATCTGCGGGATGATCTCACCAGCCTTGGCCAAAGCGCCCTGTTGGATGTGGCCAAAGATGGTATCGCCAGGTTCCATCTGTTCGTCGGGGTTGGGACCGAGAATCAAATCAAGTTCCACATTGCCCATCAGGTCCTTGGAAATCTCAGCCTTCGTACCCTTGGGGAGGTGCATCTTGTTGTTAAGGCCAAGTACCGCTACAATCTCGTTGGAGCCATCGTAATTATAGATCACATCCTCGACCACGCCAATCCGGTAGCCGTTGGAATAGATGGGACTCGACACCGAAAGACCGGCTACATTGTTGAACTTCGCATAATAGCTGTCGGCAGAAGAGAACAGCGTCATTCCCTTCAGAAACTTCAGGCCGAAAAACATGACAACGATGCCGGCAATGGCAACGAGTGCAATCTGAACCTCTTTTGAAAAAATCTTCATAGCCCTTATATCCTTTCTTATTTTATTTCACTCTTTTGTTCTTGAATTCCTTGATAGCCTGCTGGACATCCATTCGCTTACCGCCCTTGAAGGCGATGATAAAGGCCTCCGGGAACTTCTCCAGCAGCGACTTGCGCAGATGATAAATCTCATTATAGTTCTCGGAAGCCCCGACGGTATACTTCGTCAGACCGTTCTCAACATAGCTGTCAACGCCCGTCTGACCTTTCAAACGACTGTCGCCGGCCTTAAGCTTCTGGGAGCTGACGAGTATCTGCACCTTGAAGACGGGGGCATCAGAGGCCACCGGAGGTGCGACAGGCGCCTCGGTTACTTTTTGAGTCACTGGAGTCTCAGGTGCTTTCTGGGGGGGCTCTGGCGTCGTAGAAGGCGGAGCTGAGGTTTCCTGAGGCTCTGGTGTCACTGACGTGGGATGCGTCTCTACCGGAGCGACAGCACCCTGCGGCTCTTCTTTCTGGGACTCTTGCGCTCCTTCTTGCGTCACGTTGGCAGCAAGTGCATCCGCTGTTACCTCGTTCTTCGGATCCTCCTTCTTCACGTCGTTCTTCACCGGTGCTTTTTCCTCTATCGGATTGGGCAGGTAAGGAATCGTGATGCTGCCACCATGCCTTTTCTTATAGGCGGCGAACGCATTGTAGATGCCACGTGCATACTGCTCTGTGGCCGCACTGGTATTCATATACCGCTCCTCATCGGGGGTAGAGATAAAGCCCAACTCAATCAGACAGCCCGGCATGGAAGTGAGCCTCAGCACAGCCAGATTGTCCTGATGGGCACCCATATCCGCACGTCCAGTAGCCTGACATACATAACGCTGCATGTATTTGGCCAATTCAGCGCTGTTCTCCATATTCTTGTCCTGCACGAACTCAAACATGATATTGCTCTCCGGTGAATTGAGATTCAGGCCGCGATAGAATTTCTGGTAGTTATCCTCCTTGAAGATCACGGCATTTTCACGCTTGGCCACCTCGAGGTTCTCCAAGACACCTGTCATCTTGCCCGTCCTGCGGCTACGGCCTAAGGTATAGGTCTGGAAGCCTCGGGCCACGTGACCTTTGGGCAGAGCGTTGATATGGACGGAAATAAACAGATCGGCCTTGTTGTTGTTGGCAATCTCCGCCCTACGATAGAGTTCCACAAACTTATCAGTCTTACGGGTGTAGATGACATTTACGTCGGGGCAGTTCTTCTCCACCAGTTTTCCGAAGGCGAGCGCAAATTTCAGCGTAAGGTCCTTCTCACGGGTCTTGCCTTTGCCGACGGCACCGGTATCACCGCCACCATGTCCGGCATCGACCACCAGCGTGAATTTCTTGTTTGCAGCATCAGCCGACACCACAAAGAAGAAGCATGCCATCAGAATGAATATGATTTTTCTCACTATAAACTCTAAACTGTAAACTATAAACTCTAAACTCTAAACTATCCAATGTATCTCCACGCTGGCACCCTCACAATCCGCCCCCATCGGGGGATTCAGCTTGGTGAGTTCCAGGTCGATGGAGGTGACCTGAGGGAAAGCCTGACCGATGCTCGCGGCTATTCTTCCTGCCACGTGTTCCAGCAACTGTGAGGGCTGCTGCATCTCTCGGGCCACAAGGTCATAGAGTACCGCATAGTTCAGCGTATCAGCGACCTCATCACTCTGCATGGCCTGTTCCAGAGGATATCCTACCCTCAGATCAAGCAGGAAATCCGCCCCGACCTGCCGCTCCAGGGGCATCACCCCGTGGAAGGCATGGAAACGGACCTGCCGCAATCGGATATAACCAGCTGCTAACTTCATGGTTCCACGTTACCCGTTCCCTCTGAGGTGTCAGAATCGTCCTCGTCGTGAATACCGGGAATATATTTCTTCAAAGCACGCTCCACACCCGTCTTCCAGGTGTTGATGCTTTCATCCTTCAGCGAGAGCGAGCCTACCAGACGCACCACATGCTCCAGAGGCATGCCGTAGCGCAGCACACCGGAGATCAGCTTGGCATAGTTCCAGTACTCGGGATTAAACTTCTCCGACAGCCCCTCAACCGTTGTCTTATAGCCACGTTTGTTCTCAAACTGGAAGTCATAGCGCTTCGTGCCGTCGGAGTTCACCTGCTTGATGATCTTTCCGTGCGTCACGGTCTTTGGCAGGATAATACCCTCGTCGTCATCCTGCAGGCCGGTGAAAATCTCGTAGGGATAGCCGTCGAGCAGGCCGACCAGCGCCACCCACTTCTCCTTATTGTTCTGAAAACGCACCACATCACACTCCAACACAGCGGGACGCACCTCCGTCACCGTCACATTACGATACTGAGAGGCACCAGCCAGTGCCTGATCGGTCAGCGCCATAAGTTTGCCGGCATCTTCAGGCTTCAGCGCCTGAAAGCACTGTCCCAGCAGACTGGCGATTCTCTCACCATTCAGATCACTTCCCGTCTTAGCTGCCACTTGCGCTAATACGTCGGCAATGCGCTTGAGCACTTCATTTTTTGTTTCTGTTTGCATAACAATAGCCTTTTCTGGCTGCAAAGATACACAAAAGTTTCCTATAATGGAAAACAATTCAAGGATTTCTTCACAAAAAGTTTCCCGTTTTGGAAAACATTCACTATCTTTGCAGCAAAATTAAAAACAAGAAAACGTACATTATGAAGAATTTACTGACACGAAGAACCATTCGCAAATACACCAGTCAGGAGGTCAGCGACGAACTGCTGAACCGTCTGTTGACGGAGGCTTCACGCACCCAGACGATGGGCAACCTGCAACTCTACAGCGTCGTCGTCACCCGTTCTCAGGAGATGAAGGAGAAACTGTCACCTGCCCATTTCAATCAACCCATGGTGAAAGAGGCGCCTGTGGTACTGACCATCTGCGCTGACTTCAACCGCACCAGTTTCTGGGCCAAATGCCGAAACGCGGAGCCTGGCTACGACAATTTCCTGTCGTTCATCAACGCCGCCACCGATGCCCTACTCTACACACAGACACTCTGCAACCTCATGGATGAGGAAGGCTTGGGCTACTGCTATCTCGGCACTACCGTCTACCAGCCCCAGCAGATTATCGACACCCTCCACCTGCCCAAGCTGGTGATGCCCGTTGCCACGCTCACCGTAGGCTGGCCTGACGAGAACCCGGAACTCACCGACCGTCTGCCTATCGAGAGTCTCGTCCATCAGGAGCGTTACAACGACTACATGGGCAAGGACATCGATACCTACTATCACGACAAGGAGCAGCTGCCCGAGAACCAGCACTTCGTCCGCATCAACAATAAAGAGACCCTCGCACAGGTCTTCACCGACATCCGCTACACGCGGAAGGATAATGAAGCCATGAGCGAGGGACTCATCAATGCGCTCAAACACCAAGGTTTCCTACCTTGGACAGTCAGAGGCTATTAATCTTCCACTTCAATGGGCTTGTACTTTGGTACGAGGGCTTTCATGATGCACCAGCCGATGAGGTAGGCTACTGCACAGATGCAGAACACCACCATGTAGGCTGCGGGCTTGCCGTCGAAGCCGAAGAATGAGAAGTTGGCACCCTGAGCAGCTGCCCAGTCGAAGAACTTACCAGAACCGAGGTTGATGCTCATCGAGCCGATACCACCAGCCATCGTACCCAGACCTACAATCGTACCAATCGTCGACTTCGGGAACATGTCACCGATGGTCGAGAACAGGTTGGCACTCCAAGCCTGATGTCCTGCGCCGAGCAGACCAATCAGGATAGCAGGCCACCAAGCGCTGATACCACCAAGAGGCTGCGCCAGCAGACCAAGCAAGGGGAAGCAGGCGAAGATAAACATGGCACGCATACGACCCAGATAGGGGTTCATGCCCTTCTGCTCCACGAAGTAGGTAGGCAGATAACCACCACCGATAGAGACAATCGTCACAATAGCATACAGCGTGAAGATCAACAGGATACCCATCGTTGAGTCGGAAGTATAGCCATACTGGTCGCTGAAATAGGCGGGCGCCCAGAAGAGGAAGAACCACCACACACCGTCGGTCATGAACTTACCCACGAGGAACGACCAGGTCTGCTTGAACTTGAAACAGTCGAAGAATGGAATCACCTTCTCCTCCTTCACCTGATCACGATCCTGCACCTCAGCCAGATCGTTGTCCTGCTCGATGTAGTTCAATTCGGTCTGGTTCACAAACTTGTTGTGACGGGGTTTGTCGTACAACCAGGCCCAAAGACCCATCCAGATGAAACCAAGGGCACCGATGATGATGAAAGCCATCTCCCAACCCCAGGCACGAGCCAGCAAGGGAATCGTAGCAGGCGCTGCGAGGGCTCCCACAGAGGCACCGCTGTTGAAGATAGAGGTCGAGAAGGCACGGTCCTTCTTCGGGAAGTACTCTGCCGTAGCCTTGATAGCAGCGGGGAAGTTACCGGCCTCACCGACGGCGAGAATCATACGGCAGGCGAGGAAGAGCCATACGCTGATGGTGGTCAGCGACAGACTGGCGAAACTGGCAATACCCACGGCTGTCCATCCGCAGGCGGCATGTAGACAGGCACCCACCGACCATACGAAGATGGCAATGAGATAGCCTTTCTTGGTGCCCATCCAGTCGATGAACTTACCGGCGAAGAGGTTCGCAACAGCATAGAAGAGTGAGAACATACCCGTGATGAGACCGTAGTCGCTATCCGTCCAATGAAAATCGGGCGCGATAAAGTCTTTCCAAGTGAGTGACAGAACCTGACGGTCCATGTAGTTAATGGTGGTTGCCAGGAACAGCAGCGCACAGATGACCCAACGGAAGTTGGACATTTTCGATGTTTGAACAGGAGTCATATCTTTTACTTTTTTACCTTTTTTCTTTTTTACCTTTACTTGAGGTCAATCACAGGGATTTCGTCCTTGTCGTTATAGTTCAGGTTCTCACCAGCCATACCCCAGATGAAGGTGTAGAAGTAGGTGGCAGAAGCGCAGTGGATGCTCCACTCTGGCGACATGATGGCCTGCTCGTTGTGCAGCCATACCACGCGGCTC
>JAFZCU010000205.1 GCA_017556145.1 Prevotella sp.
AAAAGTAAGGATAATATGACACATTGCAAACTTCAAACGCAAGACAAAGGACTATACCAGAGTAGTTATGAGCACGACGCTTGTGGCGTGGGTATGGTAGTGAACATCCACGGCGGAAAGAGTCATGAGCTGGTGGACAATGCACTGAAGGTGTTGGAAAACATGGAGCACCGCGGTGCCGAGACGCGTGACAAGACGGGCGACGGAGCCGGTATCATGGTACAGATTCCCCATGAGTTTATTTTGTTGCAGGGTATTCCTGTTCCAGAGAAAGGAAAGTACGGCACAGGACTGGTGTTCCTGCCGAAGGACGAGAAGGCGCAGCAGGCCATTCTGAGCGTGATGATCGAGGAGATCGAGCGCGAGGGGTTGCAACTGATGCACCTGCGTACTGTGCCCACGAACCCTGAGGTGCTGGGTGCGGCTGCTCGCGAAGTGGAGCCCGACATCAAGCAGATCTTCGTAACAGGCATCACCGATGAACAGGTACCTGTGTTCGAGCGTATATTATATAAGGTACGCAAACGTATAGAAAACCGCATCGACAACGAAGACTTCTATATCTGCTCGTTGTCGAACAAGAATATCATCTACAAGGGAATGCTGACCAGCGGACAGCTGCGTCGCTATTTCCCTGATCTCTCGAACGATTACTTTACCAGTGGACTGGCGCTGGTACACTCGCGCTTCAGTACCAACACCTTCCCTAAGTGGAAGCTGGCCCAGCCTTTCCGTCTGCTGGCCCACAACGGTGAGATTAACACCATTCGTGGTAACCGCGGTTGGATGAAGGCTCGCGAGAGCGTGCTGAATAGCGAGGCCTTGGGCGACATCAAGGACCTGCGCCCCATCGTGCAGGAGGGCATGAGCGACTCAGCCAGCCTCGACAATGTGTTTGAGTTCCTGATGCTGAGCGGACTTTCATTGCCACAGGCGATGGCTATCCTGGTGCCGGAGAGCTTTAACGACAAGAACCCCATCAGCGAGGATTTGAAGGCTTTTTACGAATATCATTCCATTTTGATGGAACCTTGGGACGGTCCTGCTGCCCTGCTGTTCTCGGATGGTCGCTACGCAGGTGGTATGCTCGACAGAAACGGTCTGCGCCCCAGCCGCTACACGATTACAAAGCAGGGAATGATGGTGGTGGCCTCTGAGGTAGGCGTGATGGACTTTGAACCAAGCGACGTCGTTAGCAAGGGGCGTCTGCAGCCTGGTAAGATTCTGCTGATTGATACGCAGGAAGGTAAGATCTACTACGATGGTGAGATCAAGGAGCAGTTGGCCAAGGCACATCCCTATCGCGAGTGGCTGAACGAGAACCGCGTGCAGCTTGAGAAGCTGAAGAGCGGTCGCCACGTGGAGAATAGCGTGAATGACTTCGAGCAGAAACTGGTGACCTTCGGTTTCGGACAGGAGGATATCGACAAGACCATCGTGCCGATGGCTACTGCCGGTCAGGAGCCTGTCGCTGCGATGGGTAACGACACACCACTGGCAGTCATTTCAGACCGTCCGCAGGTGCTGTTCAACTATTTCCGTCAGCAGTTTGCACAGGTCACCAACCCTGCCATCGACCCCATCCGTGAGGAGCTGGTGATGAGCCTGACAGAATACATCGGAGCCGTAGGAACCAACATACTGACGCCCGATGCCTCGAACTGTAAGATGGTGCGTCTGCCACAACCCGTATTGACCAACACACAACTTGATATATTATGTAATATCCGCTACAAAGGATTCAACACGAAGAAACTTCCCATCCTCTTCGATATTGAGAAGGGTGAGGAAGGTCTTCGCAGGGCCCTCGACGACCTCTGTCATGAGGCTGAGGCCAGTGTGGATGAGGGCGTTAACTACATTATTCTGAGCGACCGCGACATCGATGAGAAACGAGCTGCGATTCCATCGCTGCTGGCTGTTTCAGCGGTTCATCACTACTTGATTTCCGTGGGAAAGCGCGTACAGACGGCGCTGATTGTAGAAAGCGGTGAGATTCGCGAGGTGATGCATGCCGCCCTGCTGCTGGGCTATGGTGCCAGCGCCCTCTGCCCATATATGACCTTCGCCATCCTCGACGACCTCGTAAAGAAAGGTAAGATTCAGGAGGAGTATGCGACGGCTGAGAAGAACTACATCAAGGCGGTCGATAAAGGATTAAAGAAAATCATGTCGAAGATGGGTATCTCTACCATCCGCAGTTATCGTGGTGCCAAGATTTTTGAATCTATCGGTCTGAGCGAGGACCTATTACGCCGTTATTTTGGCACAGAGGTGAGCACCATCGGTGGTATCGGACTGAAGGAGATTGCACGCGACGCCATCCGTCTGCGTGAGCAGGCCAAGAAGCAGACCATGCTGCAGAACCTAGGTCAGTTCGCTTGGAGGAAAGATGGAATCAAACACGCCTGGAACCCAGAGACCATCGCCCAGTTGCAACTGGCTACCCGTCAGGGCAACTACGAGAAATTCAAGCAATGGTCGGCCATCGTCGACGAAAAGGAAAGCCCCATCTTCATCCGAGACTTCTTCAAGTTCAAGAAGGTTGCCAAGCCAACACCCATCGACGAGGTGGAGCCTGTTGAGAGCATTGTGAAGCACTTCGTAACAGGTGCCATGAGCTTTGGCGCCTTGAGCATCGAGGCCCACGAGGCACTGGCTCTGGCCATGAACAAGTTGGGTGCCCGCTCTAACACTGGTGAGGGTGGTGAGGACAATGCCCGCTATCACTCAGAGGTGGATGGTGTAAGCCTTTCAAGCAAAACAAAGCAGATTGCCAGTGGACGTTTCGGCGTGACAGCCGAGTATCTGGTGAATGCCGAAGAGATACAGATCAAGGTGGCACAGGGCGCTAAGCCTGGTGAGGGCGGACAGTTGCCAGGCTTCAAAGTCAACGAGATTATCGCCAAGACGCGTAACGCTATCCCTGGCATCTCGCTCATCTCTCCCCCACCTCATCACGACATCTATTCGATCGAGGACCTGGCTCAGCTCATCTTCGACCTGAAGAATATCAACCCAACGGCTGCCGTGAGCGTGAAGCTCGTAGCCGAGAGTGGCGTGGGAACCATCGCCGCTGGAGTGGCTAAGGCCAAGGCCGACCTCATCGTCATCTCTGGTGCTGAGGGTGGTACGGGTGCGAGCCCTGCTTCAAGTATGCGCTTTGCTGGTATCTCGCCTGAAATCGGTCTCGCTGAGACCCAGCAGACGCTGGTTATCAACGGTCTGCGTAATCAGGTTCGCCTGCAGACTGACGGACAGCTGAAGACTGCCAAGGATGTGATTATCATGGCCATGCTGGGTGCCGACGAGTTCTCGTTTGGTACACTGCCCCTGATTGTGCTGGGCTGCGTGATGATGCGTAAGTGTAACACCAATACCTGTCCGATGGGCGTGGCCACCCAGAACCCAGAGCTGCGCAAGCACTTCCAGGGTCGTTAGGAGTACGTGGTGAACTTCTTCACCTTACAGGCCGAGCAGGTGCGCGAGTACCAGAGTGAAAT
>JAFZCU010000206.1 GCA_017556145.1 Prevotella sp.
CTCTATGGCATCATCTGTGTCATTGCAGCCCTCTTTGTCTGGAAGCTTGTTCCTGAGACCAAGGGTAAGACACTTGAGGATATGACCAAGCTCTGGCGCAGCAGGAAATAATCCAAACGTCTACAATAAGCGACGGACACGGAATCCCATTGATTGGCATCCGTGTCCGTCTCTTTTTTGCTTTTCAAATAAGCTTATACCGGAAAAGTCACTTTCTGGCTGATGTATCCCGTATGACCAGTTTCTGCGGCACAATCTTACGGTAGATCTTAGTATCGCCACCAATATTCTTCAGGAGCAGCTGACAAGCTGTCTGGCCCATCAGATGCGACTGGTCTTCGATGGCCGACATACGTGGCGTGACGTATTGGGCATGCACATCATCGGTAAAGCCTATCAATGCCACATCTTCAGGAATACGCAGCCCCTGTTGCTTGATAGCCGTGAAAGCCGCAAAGGTTATGATGTCGTTGAAGGCCAGAATGGCATCCGGTCGGTTCTCCATCTGCAGAAGTCTGGTTGTGGCATCCATCGCCCACTGGTAGTCTATCTTCTCACAGGCCACCAAATCACGGTCGATAGGAATCCGGTTTTCGCGCAGGGCCTCCAGATAGCCATGCTTACGACGCTTCACCATATCAAGATGGTTGGGACCTCCGATAAAGGCAATGCGACGACTGCCGGTATCTATCAGATGCTGGGTCGCCTGAAAGGCTGCCTCATCACCATTGGCGGTCACACTGGAGAAACGGTCGGACAGACAGGTACGTCCGAAAAACACAAGGGGAATACCCATGTTGGAGATTTCCACGAAATGACTATAATCGGTGGTGTTCTGCGACAGACAGGCAATGATTCCCTCTACATGCAGACTGATGAAGTTGTCGATAGCCCGTATTTCCGCATTCGTATCTTCATGCGTATTGGCACTGATCACCGAGTAGCCCTCCTTACGGGCCTCATCCTCGATGCCGTCTAATACGGCTGCATAATAATGGGTTACCAGATTGGGGACAACCACCCCAATCACCCGCGGTGCCTCTTTCCGAAGACTCTGTGCAAAAGGATTCGGTCGGTAATTCAGCCGTTTGGCCAGTTCCTTCACCTTCATCTGCATGTCTTGTCCTATCTCCGGACTACTACGCAGGGCACGACTGACAGTAGCGATGCTGACACCCAGCTCCTGGGCCAGGTCTTTCAACGACGTTCGATGTTTCTTTGCTGCCATTTTCACATATACTGACTATACGGCGACAAAATTACAAAAAATCCCTGAACCTCGCAAACGTTTACGTTGTTTTTTCGTTCTAAATCGCTTAAAATCAGTGAAAAAGTCCGTACCTTTGCATCGCAAATTCAGAATGAGTAATGAATAGTTGATAATAAGTTAGTTAGAACAGAGTCAAGACTGTCGTGACGACACTCTTGACTCTCATTTTATTCTCAGATTGCTCGTATCAATATCGCCCGAACCATTCTTCTTGCAGTCATAATGATTCAGCGTGCCGCTAAGCGTTATATCGCCGGAGCCCGACAACTGGCATTGTGCCGACTGACAGCCCTCTCCGAAATTGACGGCGATATCGCCCGAGCCTCTCAACGACAGATCTGTCTCCGACACATTGGCCTCACTGATACTGATATCACCGGAGCCCACCAGGACCGCCGTTGAAGTACGTGCATCCAGATGATTGATATTGATGTCGCCGGAACCTACCAGTTCTGTGGTACACGCATCACAGATAATATTCTCAAAGCCGACATCACCCGATCCGCGCAGTACGATATTCATCACATCCGTATCCAGCGGTGTTCTGCAGATAAAGTCGCCTGAGCCACTCACTTTTACACCGACCAGGTCGGGCGATGACACATAGATCGTCACATCGTCCTTGTCACCCCAGTTCAGATTGATAAATCCCACCTTCAGGTCTATCCTGCTCTTGTTATACACATGGAGCGTACGGTCCTCCACTTCTGTCACCATGTTTTCGACCATTTTCTCCGGGCCTTCCAGCCTCACGCCAAAGGTATCTGCCTGCGTGTAAACAACACTTGGAGAACCACCGATTTCAATCCGTTCGAACCCACGATGCGGTCTCGTTTCCACAATCTGCTCACCAGGTAAGGGCCTGTCACATGTCACTGCACACGAGGTCAATCCCAATGCAATAATCAACCACGCGATGCCTAAAACCAAATACTGACTTACTTTCATAATCTTGCCTTTTTAATTAATCATCTGCCTGTTTGACGTAAACGAATACAGAAAAGTTGCAGAACGCGCTCATTTTTCAAAATGCTGCCAGTCTTTCTTTGTCCGCCAGGAGCCTCCCCATTTAAAGCCGTGCTGCAGGAACAGCCGGTGCAGGAGGTCGCCTTTCACGATCTTATAGGGGAAAGACCGGCGACGGTCCACATATTTCGTGGCCGTGGCAGGTTCCACAATGCGACGTCCGTTCTTACCAGTCCGCACATACGGGTTATAGAGGGGATTGATATCAACAGCCATGCCTGTGGCGTGCTTGGAGAGCTTGGTCGTACCCGACACCTTGCGGTAACAGAAGCAGGAGGTGTTGTTAGCTCGCATTGACCGCTCGTCATCAGCTGCATAGTCATCAATCAGACAGATACGCTGGATGGGGTACTTCTGACGATAGAGTTCACGGAATATCTCCAGAACATCCTTCGCAATGGCCTTGTTACACACCATCTCACCCACATGTTCTATTTTCCCGGCATCGACGTACGACAGCCGCAGATAGCGCAGATCAGCCCGGTTCACCGTGCAGCCTTCCGGCCAGGAATGCCCCTGCATCCGCTGGAAAACACTATCGGGAATGGTCTGTATTGAGAACTCCTGTGCCCATGCCCCAATGAACGACAGACACAAAAGCAGCGGTAAAAGGGAGCGACGCATGACCTGCTTAATCTATTGGAAGGATGAACCAGAAGTTGGAGCCCTTGCCCAAGGATGACTCTACGCCAACCGTACCGCCCAGGTTCTCGATGTGCGACTTCACAACGGGGAGTCCCAAGCCTGTACCGGGGATGAACTCATCGACCTTGACGAAACGCTCGAAGATGCGTGCCTGATCCGTCTCGTCAATACCCTTTCCCGTATCCTTCACATTCACACGCACCTGATGGTCCTCCACCTTATAGCTCAACGTGATCTCGCCCTCGGTCGTGAACTTGATGGCATTCTGCACCAGATGGTCGAGCACCTCAACGACTTTCTCACGGTCGGTTTGAATGACCAACCGGGGTAATTCGCAATGCACGTTGATTGGCAGATTCGTGGTTGGCTGGTGATTGTCGGCAACCTCCTGCAGAAGTTGGTTGAGGTCTACCTTGCCCATGAGGATACTCTTGGCACCGGCCTCGATCTGTGACATGCTGACCACGCCGTCGATGATACGAAGCAGCTTGCGGTTGTTGTTCTGAATCTCCGAAATAAGCTGATTGCGGTCTTCCTCTTTCTGAACCACCGTCAGCAAGTCGGCAAAGCCCACAATGGCATTGAGAGGTGTCCGGATCTCATGCCCCATATTCGCCAGGAAGGCCGTTTTCAGGCGATCACTCTCCTCGGCCTTGTTACGGGCAGCCACCAACGAGGCTTCCAGGGCCTTGCGCTCGTCGATACGCTGGGAGGTTCCCACAATCTTGGTTGGCTTACCGTTCTCATCCCGGTCCACGATGGTAGCATAACTGTCTTCCCAATAGGAATCTCCTGAAGCCCGGTAGATGATCTGATACTCCTGATGGTAGAAGTCAGAACGCCCCTCACAGATGTCGTTGAAGGCCTGGCTCACTCGGTCTACGTCAGCAGGGGAGACAACAGAAAGCCAGTCACTCACCATGTCGTTCCCACCGGCCACATAATTATTCGTTCCCTCGCGGAAGTCACTCTCCACGACAAATGTCCTCTTCCGGGGATCATACCGCCATACGGCTATCTTCATGGCCTTCAGCACAAAGTCATATTCGATATTGTTCTGCCTGACCTGGTCCAGTTCCGCCAGCTCCTGCATAAGCTTCTTCCTGGTCCTCAACTGGCGGAAGAGACTAACACAGAGAAACAGCAACAGGATGGCACCGCCAATCCATATCCACATGACGGACAGGCTACTGAAAAATGTTGTATTCAAAAGAATCGGTTCCATTATTAATTCAGAAGTTGTGGCAAAATTAAGAAATTATCCGGAATAACACAAATATGAAGCACTTTTTTTGCATTTTATTTGTTTTTTCGCCCGACTTACATTAATTTTGCACTCAGTTTTCCACAATTACATGTAAAATGGAGCAAAACAAAGACTTGAGCAATACTCATTCAAATGAGTTTGAGCTCATCGCCAAAACGTTCATGGGACTGGAACCTGTTCTGGCGAAGGAACTGACCCAATTAGGGGCAAACAATGTACAGATTGGTCGACGGATGGTGTCGTTCACCGGTGACAAGGAAATGATGTATCGGGCAAATTTCCAGCTTCACACCGCCATCCGTATCCTGAAGCCCATCCGCCACTTCAAGGCAAAGAGTGCGGATGATGTCTATGAAGAAATCAAGAAGATTGACTGGAACCAATACTTAGCGCCCGAAAAGACATTCGCAGTCGATTCCGTGGTCTTCTCCGAGGAATTCCGTCATTCCAAATTCGTAGCCTACAAAGTCAAGGACGCCATTGTCGACTACTTCCGCGAGCAGACCGGCAAGCGTCCCAACATCTCTGTAGCCAATCCCGACATCCGTCTGAATATGCACATCGCAGAGGACAATTGCACGCTGAGCCTTGACTCCAGCGGTGAGTCGCTGCATCGACGCGGCTATCGGCAGGAGAGCGTCGAGGCCCCCCTCAACGAGGTGCTGGCGGCTGGCATGATCCTCCTCTCAGGATGGCAGGGCGATACCGACTTCATCGACCCCATGTGCGGCTCCGGCACCCTGCCCATCGAGGCAGCACTCATTGCCAGGAACATGGCGCCCGGACTCTTCCGCAAGGAATATGCCTTCGAGAAATGGCCCGACTTCGATGCCGACCTCTTCGACGAGATCTATAACGACGAGAGCCAGGAGCGCGAGTTCAAGCACCATATCTATGGCTACGACGTTGACATCAAAGCCGTCAACACGGCCCGGATGAACGCGAAAGCGGCAGGACTCTCTGCCGATATCACCATTGAGCAGCAGGACTTCAAGGATTTCACGCAGCCTGCCAACAAGAGCATCATGATCACCAATCCCCCTTACGGCGAGCGTATCTCCACGCCCGACCTGCTGGGCACCTACCGCATGATCGGCGAGCGCCTGAAGCACCAGTTCAAGGGCAACGATGCCTGGATCCTCTCCTACCGTGAGGAGTGCTTCGAGCAGATCGGTCTGAAGCCCAGCATCAAGATCCCGCTCTATAACGGCTCGCTGGAATGCGAGTTCCGCAGATACCAGATGTTCGACGGCAAACTGAAGGAATTCCGTCATGAGGGCGGTGTCGTGAAGACCGACGAGGAGAAGCAGCAGATGGCCCAGAAGCACCGCTTCAAGAAGGAGCGCGAGTTCAAGCAGCGTCTCGAGGAGACCGAGCAGAACGAAGAGGCCGACATCCGCAGCTTCACCTTCCACCACCATGATCTGGAGAAACGGAATATTCGGAATAATCGGAGTAATCGGAATATTCGGAACGACCGAGACGACAGAAATGAGGGTAAGCGCCGTTCCAACCCGAAAGACCGCAAAGACCGCAATTTCAGGAATGGCCGCGAGAACCGGAAAACTCGCAGTTTTGATAAATTCGACAAAAAAGAAAGGAGATTCGACGATGATGAAGATTAATATCCGAGTAATCCGAGTAATCCGATTACTCCGAGTACTCCGACCAATCAGTCTTACCCTCTTAGCAACCCTCGCCATGCCCATGACCGCCCAAGACAAGCTTTTCACCCTCGAAGACCTGAATTTCGGAGGCACGAACTACAGGAACCTGCAACCCGAGAACATGTTCCTCACCTGGTGGGGCGACCAGCTGATACAGACCGATGTCGAGGCGTGTCACCTCATCGACGTCAAGACGGGTAAGAAGGAACTGCTCTTCACCCTCGACGATATCAACAAATGGGCCGACAGCGATGAAGAAGCCAACCGCTATGTGCGCCACCTAACGAACGCCACCTTCCCCTATGCCGACAAGCCCTTGGTTGCGCTGGGCAATAAGAAATCGTTCCTGTTGCTCGACTTCAAGGCCCATCAGGTGGTGTGGCAGGACAGTATCTCCGGACAGACAGCCAACGACTGGTGTGCAGCCTCGAAGGCGACGGCCTATGTGGAGGACAACCAGCTCTTTGTGGTCGATGGCGACGGCAGGAAGGAACAGCTCTCCACCGACGGCTCGCGTGAGATTGTCTACGGACAGTCCGTCCACCGCAATGAGTTCGGCATCAACAAGGGCACGTTCTGGAGCCCCGACGGCCAGCGACTGGCCTTCTACCGCATGGACCAGAGCATGGTGACCGACTATCCCCAGGTCGACATCTTCCCCCGCAGCGCCACCTATGAGCCCGACAAGTATCCTATGGCGGGCATGACCTCGCACAAGGTGACGGTGGGTGTCTTCGATCTGAAGACCCGGAATACCGTCTACCTGCAGGCAGGCGACCCCACCGACCGCTATTTCACGAATATCGCCTGGAGTCCCGACAGCAAGACCATCTATATGTTTGAGCTCAACCGCAAGCAGAACGACTGTCGCCTGGTGAGCTATGATGCCGCCACCGGTACACGCATTGCTGAGCTCTATCGCGAAACCAGCGACAAATACGTCGAACCCATGCATCCCATCCAGTTCCTGCCTTGGGATGATACCAAGTTCATCATGCAGAGCCAGAAGGACGGCTACAACCACCTCTACCTCTTCGACACCAGTGGCAAGGAGCTGAAACAGCTCACCCAGGGCCCCTGGGTGGTGATGGAGGTGCTGGGCTTCAACAAGAAGCAGAAGACCATCATCATCAAGGCGAATGCCAGCCATCCGCTCTGCCACAACCTGTATGCCGTCAGCAGTCTGAGCACGGGAAAGATGATCAAAGCCCTCGACAATGGCAAGGGTGTGCACAACGGCACGCTGTCGGCATCGGGCACATGGCTCTACGACAAGTACACGGCGCCCGACGTGCCCCGCAACATCGACGTCGTCAGCACCGCCAATGGCAAGCATTCGGAACTGCTCTGCGCCGCTGACCCTTGGAAGGACTTTCAGCAGCCCGTGTTTGAGAATGGCAGCATCAAGGCTGCCGACGGCGTGACCGACCTCTATTACCGCATGGTGAAGCCCCACGACTTCAGCCCCGCTAAGAAATACCCCACCGTGGTCTATGTCTATGGCGGTCCGCACGCCAACAACGTACAGGCCTCCTGGCATTGGGCTTCTCGCACCTGGGAGACCTACATGGCTCAGAAGGGCTACATCGTCTTTATCCTCGACAACCGTGGCAGCCAGTATCGCGGCCGCGACTTCGAGCAGGCCACCTTCCACCAGCTGGGCCAGATCGAGATGCAGGATCAGATGCGCGGCGTCGACTACCTGCGCACCCTGCCCTATGTCGATATGAATCGCTTAGGCGTGCACGGCTGGAGCTTCGGCGGTTTCATGACCATCTCGCTGATGACCAACTATCCCGATGTGTTCAAGGTAGGCGTGGCGGGAGGCCCTGTCATCGACTGGAAATGGTACGAGGTGATGTATGGCGAGCGCTATATGGGCACACCACAGGACAATCCCGACGGCTACGCCAAGAGCAGCCTCATCGACAAGGCCTGCAACCTGAAGGGCAA
>JAFZCU010000207.1 GCA_017556145.1 Prevotella sp.
ACATCTGCTCCACCTGAGCGGCCTTCCCTTCTCCCGCATGATACGGTTTTATCGTCTCCTGCTCGTACATAACTCTCAACTCTCAACTCTCCACTCTCAACTCTCAACCTCTCTGTTTCAACCACTCGCTCACGTTCTTCTCGATTCTGGCGGCGATGTCGCCTTCCTCGGTGGCCTTGTCGAATGTCTCGCCTACGATATTCTCATAGAGTTCGATATAGCGGTCGCTGACACTCTCGGCATATTCGTCGGTTATCTCAGGCATCACTTGTCCGGGCTCGTTCATGAAGTTGTGCTCAATGAGCCACTGACGCACGAACTCCTTCGACAACTGCTTCTGGGGTTCTCCCTTGGCGAGCTTCTCCTCATAGCCGTCGGCATAGAAATAGCGGCTGGAGTCGGGCGTGTGGATCTCGTCGATGAGATACACCTTTCCGTCGCGCTTGCCGAACTCATACTTCGTGTCGACGAGGATCAGGCCACGCTTGGCGGCAATCTCCTGTCCACGGGCGAAGATCTTTCGGGTGTAATCCTCCATCACGGCATAGTCCTCAGCCGAGACGATGCCCTGCGCGATGATCTCTTCCTTCGAGATGTTCATGTCGTGACCTTCGTCGGCCTTGGTGGTCGGGGTGATGATGGGCTCAGGGAATCGCTCGTTTTCCTTCATACCCTCGGGCAGCTTCACACCGCACAACTCCCTGCAGCCGTTCTTGTATTCACGCCAGGCAGAGCCGGTGAGGATTGAGCGGATAATCATCTCCACACGGAAACCCTCGCACTTCAGACCCACGGTGACCATCGGATCGGGTGTTGCCAGCTTCCAGTTGGGACAGATGTCTGTCGTGGCATCGAGAAACTTGGCGGCTATCTGGTTGAGCACCTGACCTTTGAACGGGATGCCCTTGGGCAGTACCACGTCGAAGGCCGAGATACGGTCGGTGGCTACCATCACCATCAGGTCGTCGTTGATGTTATACACGTCACGGACCTTGCCGTGATACACACTCTTCTGTCCATCGAAATGGAAATCAGTCTTTGTTAATGCTTTCATTGCTATTATTCTTTTCTTTGTCAAATTCTTCGTAAGCGTTGACGATGCGGGTCACGAGCTTGTGACGCACGATGTCTTTCCCGGTGAGATTCACCACACCGATACCCTCTACATTATTTAATATATGCAGGGCCTCGATCAGACCGCTTTTCTGGGAGTGGGGTAGGTCTATCTGCGTCATGTCGCCCGTAATGATCATCTTCGTGTTCCACCCCATTCGTGTGAGGAACATCCTGATCTGGGCAGGTGTCGTGTTCTGGGCCTCGTCGAGGATCACCACGGCATCAGAGAGCGTACGGCCACGCATGAAGGCGAGGGGCGCAATCTGGATGATGTGCTTCTCCATCATATCCTGCAACTTCACCTGGGGAAGCATATCCTCCAAAGCGTCGTAGAGCGGTTGCAGATAGGGGTCTATCTTGTCTTTCATGTCGCCTGGCAGGAACCCGAGCTTCTCACCGGCTTCCACAGCCGGACGGGAGAGGATGATCTTCTTGGCCGTCTTCTCTTTCAGCGCCTTCACGGCCAAAGCGATCGACAGATAAGTTTTTCCCGTACCTGCAGGACCGACGGCAAACACCATATCGTTTTTCTCATAAGCCTCGATCAGCCGTTGCTGGTTTTCGCTGCGAGGCTTGATGGCCCGGCCCGACATCGAGTAGACCAGCACGCCATCAGGCATGTCATCCTTTTCGCGCTTGCCTTTCACGATATCCAGGATATCCTCGTCATTCAGTGAGTTGAAACGCAGCACATGCTTCCTAAGTTTCTCTATTGACTCCTCGAAAACCGACATTTGCTCTTCATCACCCAACACACGGATCACGTTGTCACGTGCCACTATGCGCAATTTCGGGTAAAGTGAGCGTATCATCTGCAGGTGCACATTGCCCACGCCATAGAACACAACGGGGTCGATATCCTCTAAAACAAGATGCTTCTCTATCAAATCTGTATACAAATTATATTTTGCGTGCAAAATTACAAAATATTTATGAATTATCCGCTCGGCTTTACCTCTTTTTTTGTACCTTTGTGGCCAAAATGAGAAAAATAACGATTAAACTCACCAAAAAGCGTTTCCTCACAGGGTTTGCCACTGTGGTGTTACTGCTTGCTGTCATCCGCTGGATATGGCCGTCGGTAGCCGAACCGCGCGTCATGCACGAAGAAATAGCCGACATTGTCAAGCCAACACCGCCAGATCTTAACGGTCGGCCGCATCGCATCCTTTCTGTGCCCAGTTATGCGGTAGCATTTCCTGATACCAATGCCGTGCAGCTGGTGGCAGCACAGCAATGGGGGGTGACGCCTGTACGCGACCGTGAGGATGCCGAATCCCGCAAGCGTGAACTGGTGTATGTGGGATCCAATCCGTATTACCACGTCGATCCGCTGTATTCCAGCATCCCGTATCTGGTGCCCCGGGCAGCCGTTCTCCTGCAGGATATAGGCCAGGCCTTCTACGACAGTCTTTATGTCAAGGGTGTCCCTCTGCACAAAATGATTGTCACCAGTGTGCTCCGTTCTCAGGAAGATGTGGTGAAACTCCGCCGGCGCAACGGCAATGCCACCGAGAATTCATGTCATCTCTATGGCACTACCTTCGACATCTGCTATAACCGCTATAAGACCGTTGAGGATCCTGATGGTCCGGCGCGCCGACAAGTGCGCAACGACACGTTGAAATGGGTCTTGTCGGAAGTGCTGCGCGACATGCGCGAACGCCAGCGTTGCTATATCAAATACGAGGTAAAACAAGGCTGTTTCCACATGACAGTTAGATAAAAAAACAAAGGCCTGCAATCTGTTTGCAAGCCTTTTTTCAGCAGGTGAGCGGAATACGGGAATCGAACCCGCCTCCCAGGCTTGGGAAGCCCGTGCACTACCGATGTGCTAATTCCGCTGATTCCTGAATTCCAATCTTCTGGGAGCCGATACCCGGACTCGAACCGGGGACCTACGCATTACGAATGCGTTGCTCTACCAACTGAGCCATATCGGCAATCCCTTTTACCTTGTTTGTACACCCGCAGGGGCTCGAACCCTGGACACCCTGATTAAGAGTCAGGTGCTCTACCAACTGAGCTACGGGTGCATCCTTTTTCTTAAAGCGGGTGCAAAGGTACTCACTTTTTATGATATAACCAAACTTTTTGCGGAATATTTTCTAAAAAAAGTATTATTTATCATAATGCTGATTCTCGTAAATATGCAAGTTCCACCATATTTATTAGAAAAAGCGTTTTTGATTGCAGGGATTTATAATCCGTGTAATCCGTGCAATCCGTTGTTTTTAATAATTGTCTCTCTTAACCCGTGTAATCCGTGCAATCCGTTGTTTTTAATAATTGTCTCTCTCGTCTAAAACTTTGAATTTCGTACGTTTATGCTGGAGCGATTCCAAATCCAGCAGATATGACGCGGTGTCCGCAACGTTCGGCCGACAGCACGCCAGCGTTTTGCCAATCGGACTGATAATCGCGCTGCAACCACGGTAATGATTATAGCTGTCGTCGCCTACACGGTTGCAGCCAATGAGATATGCCTGATTCTCAATGGCCCGTGAGCGCGTCAGAATATGCCAGGCATTTTGGCGGCTTTCCGGCCAGTTGGCCACACAGATGATGGCGTCATAAGGATGTTGCTCGCTATAACGGCTCCACATGGGAAAACGGAGATCATAGCATGTAACGAGCAGAAATCTGAAACCTTCGTAATCCACGACGGTATGGCTGTCCCCCGGCGTGTAATAATCATTCTCATGACCGTAAGTGAACAGATGGTGTTTATCATAATGTGCAACAACCTCTTTTCTGCCATCCACGAAATAATGCCGGTTTCTGTAGCTGTCGCCGACGTGTACGGCCAGACTGCCACAAATGGCACATTGCAGTTGCTTAGCCTTCGCTTTCATCCATGCCAGCGCCACCGACGAGGCTTCCTCCTCAGCGATGCCTTCGGGTTCGGTGGCAAAGCCCGTACTCCACATTTCGGGCAGCACATACAGGTCGGCATCGGGTTCCTGGGCCATCAGCTGCTCGGCCTTCCGGATATTCTCCTCAGGTCTTCCCCACTCTATGTCTGTCTGTAAAATTGCAACTTTCATATATACCTTATTTAATATAGAAATCCTTTGTCAGTTCGCGATACCATTCAGACCTCACGCCTGGCGAATCCTCAATCAACACTTCTTTCTTAACAAGTTCTTTTTGAGGATGTTTCCGCAATTCTATCAAGTAGCGCTTAATAGGTTTCCGTTCAACGGTTCTGATGCCATAGACGCGTGTCAGGAAGAAACCTGCCAGATGCGCCTCACTTTCCATTTGTTGGAAATAATCATTGGGTATAATCACCGACAACAGTCCTTCGTCGGCCAACAGTCGCCAGGCGGCTGCCATCAGTTGCCGGTATGTCAGCGTCAGCGTATGGCGGGCCTGCGTCCGCTGGTCGTCGGGACATGTTAGCGCCTTGTCGAAATACGGCGGATTGCACACAATCGCATCATACGGCTCCGGAGCCTCAAACGCCTTCACATCGGCCTGGCACACCGCGATGCGCGATGCAAAGGGCGAATCCTTTACATTCTCCGAAGCCTGGGCAACGGCCGCCGCATCGATGTCGATGGCTGTTACCCTGGCCTCCGGATAGCGTTGCGCCATCATCAGCGCCATCAGTCCCGTTCCCGTGCCGATGTCGAGTATCCGTCCGTCCCGTCGCTCCAGCGCCGCCCAGGCCCCGAGCAGCGTCCCGTCGGTACCCACCTTCATGGCGCAGCGGTCCTGATGCACCGTGAACTGCTTAAATGTAAAGCTATTCCCGCTCATTTCAAGGGGCAAAGTTACGAAAAAACGAGTGAAATGCAAAGGGAAAATGTTTTTTTCTTTTATTTCCAAGTGTTTGAAAGCGCTCAACTACCGGCAGTCAAAGAGGATCTTGCGACGATTGCCTGAAGGCCGCACCGCGAAGTGAACCCAATACGTCGAGCCTCGCTTTTCTTGGATCAGCTCGTCGAATTCGCGCTTAGTGCCATCGGCGATATCCAGCAAGATGCCCGCCATGCGGATCATTTGCTCTGGGCCATAACAGTGAATATCCACCGCGCAGCCCGTCAGGTGATTGCTCCCTTTCGCGCCCCCGCACTTCCGATTCACCTCCTCACTCCTATATCCAGAGGATATAATGATCGGAATCTCTCCATCATTTCTACTGTCATTCCCGAACTGCGCTCGCCTACCCGTAGCCTTTCCTGACTCCTGACTCCTGTCTCCTTCTCCATACAACTCGTTGTAGGAGAATCTGAGATCCTCCAGCCATATACAGAGGCGCTTTAAATTCTCAATCGCCACATGACTTGGGATGTTCCCATCCAGCGTGTGATAACTTGTTTTGCAAAACTCCCCCAACGTAAAATGTTGGGAGAGTTTCATAGATTTGTTGATGCTTACTTTATCCATTACTTTGAAAATTTAAGTTTATACGATTCCGTTTTACAATAGCAGCCGCTGGCATCATCATAGACGATATAGCCTCGGGTCATCCATTGGCGCAAGGCTGAAGTATCATCCCCTTTACGACCTTGGCTGTTGCGCATCTGGTGGTACTGTTCAAGTGTAAACTCATCGGATAACAATTCCAGCATGTTCCTAGGACCTGTCTGCCGCTGAATCTCCATCTCCTCACCCAGTTCCTTTTCCAGCTGACGACCGAAATAGAGCATCTTACACCAAAGGTTGTATTTCTGCGACCAGACCACGAAATCCCTGATTTCCTTACTCCAGCGGTAGCCGTGAGCCACATAGAGCACCATGCCTTTAAGCCAGGCGATCACATTTGCACGATAGGAAAGCACCCTATAAGCCTCGCTCTCGTAAAGACGGGCGATATCGGCGTTTTCCTGTTTCATCTCCAACGACAGCTTCTTGGCCTGCGGACATTCTATCAGCCCGTTAGCTGCTTCCAGACGGTCGATATAAGGCTTCAGCTCCTCAGCGAAGGTGTGGTCGTAGATGCCCAGCACAGGATCGCTGTCGTCATCCTTATCACGAATAATGGCTGCAATATCCAGTCGGCTCACAGTACCGTCGTTCACCATCTTATAAAAGAATCGCCTTGCGTTCGGCGGTGTCGTTGACGCGTTGAAATTCCACCGCAATGGGGCGATGCCTGAAACCGAATCGGCTCCAACGCGCTCCTGACCAGCCAACGCGTTGTCAAACGCCTTACGAATCAGCAGACCCACCTCGTCGACCGAACCCTTCGACGTTACCTTCTTCAAGGCCTCAATCTCGTCCACACGGGTGTAGATATAGCGCTCACCATTGTTGTTCACATCCACGATGCGCTGATTAAATACAGCGTCTGTCAGGTTATCTATCAGCATCTGGATGCAGATATCCGTCGGACGTGGGTCCTTTTTCTGCTTTGAGGCAGGATTCTTCTGCTTCCAGTCGGCCTCGCGCTGACGGTTAGGGATATCCCTCAGTCGGATATCTTCCATGATATACTCGATGGGTTTGCCAATCGAGCCCTTACCGATGCTCTGGCCGCCGATGAGCACATTCATAAACGTGGCCTCATGCTCCACGTTGTCCCAATAGCGGAACTTCACCCCGTGCAGATGCGCTCCCAAAGCCGGGAATACGGCACTTGCCACAGCAGGCTTATACAGGGGCGGAACATTGCTGGTCAGTAATCTGATAAGCGGCGGCAGCTTCTTTGGCAGAGGCGGCGGGAGTGTCATGGTGCCACCGCAAGCCTGAACGGCCGTAGTTGATTTCAGGGCTGCCAACACCTGCTTCAATCTGTACGACATACCTTTACGAGGCTCTTTCAACGCATTCTCAATAGTCTTCTGGTATTCGGCCAAATCTTCGGCTGAACAATAATTCTCCCCTTCTGGCGTCTTGGTCATCCAATAGTTTGGAATCACGTTGAGCATTTTTTCCAACGAATACCCGCAGATACTGCGAAGCGTCACGGCCAACTCAAAGGTCAGAGCGTTTCGGTCGCCCTCACTCGGCACCTTCCCGTCGTTAAACATTTCCCAATACCTCTGGATGATGTCCGTAAACAAAACCCCGTTGTAGGTAGCCTCGGGATTATAACTGTCACACTGTAACACTGTCACAGGCGCGACACATGGGTGCTGTGTGTCGCCGCCATCTTCCCACGGGCGATAATGTTTATTGGCCTTCTTGGCGCCCGCAGGCACTTCCTCCTGACCACGAGCCTCGCGCTCTTTCAGCTGCTGATACTCGGCTTCGCATTCCTCCGCCGTCATAGGTTCATCAAAGATACAATCATCCAGATAGATCAGGTCTTCAGCAGATCCGCTGGTTGAATAGACCACCCGCTGCAAATCATGCGCCGATGTATCCATTTCGAGCTGCAACTCACACGCCACACGTACTTGATTTTCCAAAATCGTAGTCCCGGGCACGCGCTTACACACCAGATGATAGCCGCCACCAGCCGACCTTTCCAGCATCACCAGCCCGATCTCATCTTTTTTCGAGAGGATGAGGTTTTTAATCTCTTCTGAACCTGATGGAGCGGTAGCGCCGTAGCAATCTACATCGTGGAAAAAGAAGCTGCCGATACTCTTACAACCGGCCAAGAGGCCGTCTACATGCCCGAGGTTATAGGCCAGCTGCAGCAGTTTGGCCTTCGCCTTGCTGTCGCCCTTCCGGGCCTTCGCCAACAGGTCGAGGTTCTTGGTTGAATCCCTCAGCGCCATGAGCGCCTGGCGGTCTTTTACGGGGCGGGCAAGTTTCTTCTTGCCCTTCCCCTCGTAGATAATTTCGTAAACCATAGGCTTATCTCTTATGCAGTTCCTTCATAAACACAGCCGCCACACTTGCCTCCTTGCTAAGAAGCCTCCAGAACTCCTGCCGCTGTTCTGCGGGCAGATAGAAGATATAACGGTCAATACCGTCATGACCATACGAGAGGCTGCTGTGCAACTGTTTCAACACAGGCTTCTTACGGATGCGCCGCTTGCGCACAAAGTCAAACGTGGCGTTACCCTGCAGCTGGGCATGCCCCGTGCCGCTAAACGGCTTCACCAGTCCCTCACGCGGATTGTCAGGCAATACCTGCACCAAATCCATTCCACTCTCTGTCTTGCTGATTACCATCTGGGCGTTCAGCGTCGTTGTCTTGTTGTCTTTAATCTTTTTCATAATCTAAGCGAATTTTTGTGAGTGAAGGTGTGTCGGAATATTTGGTACCATTTTATTTCACATCGATGACTTCCTTCACTTTGCCTTCGCTCGATTACTGTTTTTTTACCTTTTTACCTTTTTTACTTTCTTATCAGCTCGGTTGCGACAATATCCATATACCTCTGACCGTTAAACTCACGGCCCTGGAAACGCATCGTGGCAAACACGAGCTCACCCTCAGAGAATTCCATCGTAGCCAGATCGCCCAGGGCGGTCACTACGTAGGTCGGTTCATACTTGCCACCCAATTCCTGAAGAACCAGCTGACGTTTGTTCAGTTGGCCGCCTTCGGCCTTCTCAGACTTCACGGGAATCATCTCCCCGCAAGTCACCACTTTCAATAACATTGTTTGCATAATCTTTAAACTATAAACTATAAACTCAAAAAAATTGATCCGTGATTTTTCTCAAATTCCTGCCGTATCTGATCGATGCTCTTGCGAACGAGCTTCAAGCCTCGTTGCTCAGCGAGAGCTTCCTCTTCGCGAACCGCTATCACATACCTTAGATACGCCCTGCGCTTCACCTTACCGCCTGCCGAACCAGCGGCTTCCAACTGTTCGCTGATTGCCCACTGCTTGCAGCAGCCCTTGGGCTTCACGCTCTTGTGGTGCTGTGTGCAGAACCTTGCGGTCATCAGCCGCGTCAGGTCCTTGAACCTGCAGCTCGCGCAGCACTCCTTGACTTCAATTCCGTGACTATTCCTCATCTTTCAATTTGTCCAAATAGTCTTCAATCTTATAGTCCGATAGGTTGAACGACGCATAACGCAAGCTATTCTCCATATCAATCGCTTCATGCTGAAGTTTCTTTCCGGCAAAATACATCACCGTCGAATATGTCCTAAACCAGACATCCTCCAGCCGCTCATCTGAAAAGCGCTCCTCATCCGACATCTCATCCTCCATCAGCGCCAGTCTGAAAGCCATGATGAAATAAGACGTGAACAGCGAGAACGAAAACACAGAGTCAAGCAAGTCATCAACGAACCAATGAGCAGCCTTTTCTATCGCTCCGTCGAGGTCGTAGATCTCAAAACAGGCATTGCCGGTTATCATATCCTTAAAGGTTACCGGCTCCATTGCGAAGTTTCCCACAATAGCCACGTGGTTGCCCCTTTTCATTTTGACCAGCAAATCCTTTCCTTCACAGATGCAGTCCTCATTCTTCCTGATCAAGCCGATGATTTCATCATCCAACTTGAAGATCAGGTTATCCCAGTTCACATGGCCGTAAGCCATTCTCAGATGAGTCGTGAGCTCAGCCTGATTCGGCATCCTGACAAGATCCATCAGTGCTTCAGCCTTCTTACCTTTCAAATAATCTGGGGTGTTCTCAACCCCGTTTCTGTAATTTCCCATAATTTTTCCTTTCTTTTTAAATTATAAATAATGTGAATAAACTCTCTTTTAAAAATCCACTCTATACTCCCGTACCGAGTGGCTGTTGCAGTCCGCTGACCGCTGTAGATGCAACTCAAAACGTCAAAAATGAACATGAGTATTAACAAAAAAAAGATGTATGAGTAAAGAACTATTGTATATCCTATTCTGGGGCCTACCCCAGCGAGTTTCTGTATCAATAAGTTAAAGAGCGATTTGTCTTTCGACATTGCAAAGATAGGGCTATTATTTCAGCCGATTACTACGAAAAATGGCATGTTCCGTTTATTGTTCAGCCCTTTGCCGCTATTGTTCAGCTTTCTGTTCAGGTGCTTGCTTTTTCGCCTTGTTCAAAGCACTGATCAGCTGCTTTACAACGTTTTTCCGCCTAAGAATTTCTTGTGGATCCTCGGTGTCGGTAAACTCCCAATCAGGATACGTTCCCAACACCTTATTATAAAATGTACTGAGTGTTGTGCGGCTTGGGATGCGCTCAACGCCCAGACTGCTCAGATAGTCCATAAACGACTGCGGCGACTTGAAGCCACCCAAGCCCTTTATAGCCCCATCACCGATAGCCACCATAATCCAGGTATAGTCATACAAGTGGCGAATGGTATTGTTCTGCCTCAGCGTTTCAAGCGCCAAAGCCATCCTGTAGTCCATATCACCAAGACCATAGTCTGTAGACTCCTGACGGCAGACAATCTCCATCTCAGGAATGTGCTTAACCCATTCCTCCAACAACTTCGCCAATTCATCTGGCACACGAAATGTGATTTCTTTCATTGTTCCGAAGATTTGTGAGAGTTGTGGTGGGCGTCGCGACTTACCTCATGAGACCTCACGCATCTCGGATTAATAACAAATATTTCTACGACACAAAATTACGGAAAAACTAACGAAGCATCAAGGTCATTAGGGATGGGCGTTCGATTGTTAAATAATGTTTTCCTCAGATTTTAACACTCAGAATCGAAAAGTTTTCCTCAGAAAATGCCACTTTTCCTCAAGACAGTCGAAACTTTTCCTCAAAAACGATGGAAAAGTTGGAAAAGACGATAAACTTTTCCTCAGAAACGATGGAAAAGATATAAAAAAAGTAGATGGACCCCTCAGAAATCCATCTACCTATTTTTCGTATGAAATCTAAAAGTTATGTATTGTTTCTGTCAATTTTTGGCCACTTTGGGGATTAGTGATATCTCATCGGCCTTTTTCTCTGACAACAAAGACAGCCTACGTCTGAAACTGCCGGCCAATTGTTGGTTTGTCAAATGACTGATATCGCGCAGTTCCTTTCGTTCTTTCGACACAGAAGACCATACTAACGGGGTATATTGGCCCTTATAATTGTCGCAGAAATACCGATACAACCGCTTCTCTTTGGGCCTGTCTACTTCACACCATTTCAGGAATTCCACCAGAATACCGCTATTGAACTTGCCCTCCTGGCCTTCCACATGATCAAGCTGGTCGAAAAGGGCGATGACCTGCCTGACTTCAAAAACCTTCTCGTGATGATCTGGCCAAAGGAATATCTCCTCCTTGGTCAGACCTTCATCCTCCCCCTGAGTAGTTACCTCCAGCCATACATATTTCTTAAAGACAGACTTCGGAACGTTGTGATATTCATTTTTCAGGAAATCGTCCATCGAACGGGCTTTTGCCTTCCGTCTCTGCATCTCGCGGCCAGATATCTCTTCCGTATTTGACATGAACTTACGCACTTCTGTCACACTCACCCTCAACGAATCACAACTCCTGCGATAAATGGCCCGCAACTGCTCAGTATCCTGTCTGATATCCTCTTCGCGCTCAATCATCTGATGGCACAGTCCCAATATATTAGTAGCAGTCGTAAACAGCGTTTCCAAGTCCTGGTATAATTCATGCACAGCGCTATCGTACGATCCAAGCCCAAACGCATCAAGCTCATGCTGCCCATACGACAATGGTGAGCGATTGAACACGGAGGGATTTGAGACACCTTCAGGCAACTGCTTACGCGAAGTCGGGCATGTCTTACGAAACACTTTCTTCAGTCCGCTCAGCGTCTTACTGATACGGTTGAAGTAATTCTCGGCAGTCTTGAAGCAATGATTGTTGTCTGTAGCAAACTGACTGATGAATGTCTCTGAGAACTTCAACAGAGCCCTTGCCTCCACATTCATCCTCAACTGGTACACGTGCACCAGATCTAATGTCTGCTCTATGTCATAAGGCTTACAATTGCCGGCCTGAATGGCGGCAATGAACCGTTCTTGTTCGAACTGGTTCAACGCATTGATTATTTCCATCAGAGCAGAATCATCCTGCTCCACTATCGTTGAATATCTCATTTTTTTAACGATTATGTTATTGTCTGGCACCTTCGTCAAAAGGCCCGTGCAAAGATAAAAAAAACTCCTGTCCTTTCCAACAAGAACAAGAGATTTTTTTCGGCTTTAAGAGTTTTTAGCGAAACATATTTTACAAATCAAAACTCATTAGAGTTCTGAGTAACCCAAAGTGCATACCACCTCCATATTTTATATAGATATATACCGTCGTGATGACGGTTAATCCCACCCTTCTTCATCATCATTCTCCAGATAGCGGATCATAACTCACACGACTCCTGTCCCTTCGTGCGTATTACTTCATTATCCAGCCATCACATACCTGAACACCTCTTCTTCTTGCAGTTCTGGACGTTCCGTTACCATTCTGACGTAATCACGAATCAGATGGCGCCAGTCATTGCTTTTCATGCTGAAGTAACGTTCCTGATATTCACGCTGGCACTCTGTTACGATGCTTAGAATAGTCGTACCCTCATACAACTCCATCATGTTATGCACCAATCGACGCACATCATCGTCAGCTTCAACATCTTCCAGCATCGAGCCATTTGGAATCATCTGAATTTCCTGAGCCTTGACCTTTGGTCGAGCCTGCTCATGCTCGACAGAGCTCAAGCCAACTTGGCTCTGTACTCGCTCAATCGCAGCCTTCTTTTCAGTCGATCTCTTCGGAGCGTTAATATGCTCCTCCACTTCATCGATTCTATGCTGCTCTTCATTCTCTGCCCATTGCTCGCATTGCTTCAGAACTATGTTCATAGCGCCTTCTGCTTCCTCTGGTGGATACTTATACTTCTTCAGCAATCGCTTGACCAGCCTGCGCATATTGGCACGTTCTGACTCCCTGCGATTCCAGTCGATGGTGCGATTCTTTCTAAGCATGTCAGTTAGTTCCTTTGTAAGTTCTACCAACTGATCATTAGTATAGAAGTCCTTCACGGCCTGCGGACGAGTCAAGGCATCATAGAAAGCCTTCTCTTCATTAGAGAGACCTAACTCATTACCTTGCTTCTCGGCATCCATCATTTCCTGAGCCAGTTTAAGCAGCTCTTGGATGACTTCTTCGTTTGTCAGCAACCCATTGATATAACGGTTCAATGTCTCACTAAACCTGTTGCTGAACAATTCGCCAGTAACAATGTTTGTACGAATCATATTGCGAACACGCCCACGAAGCAGGTTTTCAAGCAATTTGGCAACTAGGTTCTTCTCCTTCATCTTACGGACCTCTTCCATGAATTTCTCATCGAAGAGCGAGAACTCTGTCTGCTCATCAAAGAGGTTCACCACGCCATCACTCTGCACACTTTGCTGTATGAGTGCTGCTACACGTTGGTTAATGTCCTTCTTGGTGACCTTACCTGGACTCTGAAGTCGTATAATCAAGATTCTTACTGACTCCATGAAACTAACCTCGAAGCGTTCTGCTTCAACAAGCAAAGAACGACAAAGCGTTACTGCCTGACGGAGCAAGGACGCATTTTTGATAAACGCCTTGCAATCTTCGGCTTTCTCTGATGCAATCAAGAAATTGACGGCACCCTTAATCAATTGAGCGCGTACTGAAGGTGTTCCAAAATGGAACATGTTGTAATCATAGCCATGTAACAAATCACGACAAATCTCCAGTTTCTCCTTGAACTCAGCGTATGCCTTCTCCTTGATATCGTTATTGCCATAGTTGTCACGATCTCGCTTGGTATAGCGCTTCATGGCTTCTTTCAAGGCAGCAGCTATACCCACATAGTCAACAATCAATCCACCTGCCTTTTCTGGGAAGACTCTGTTCACACGTGCAATAGCCTGCATGAGGTTGTGATCCTTCATGGGCTTGTACACATACATGGTTGCCAGCGATGGAACATCGAAGCCTGTGAGCCACATATCCACCACAATGGCAATCTTCATCTCGTCGTTCTCATCCTTGAACTTTTTGGCAAGTTCCTTCTTATGGGCTTTGCCACCAATAATTTCTGCCCATTCCTCTGGGTCTTTATTGCCGCTGGTCATCACCACCTTCACCTTCTCATTCCAATCTGGGCGCAATTCAAGGATGCGCTTGTATATCTTCATCGCTATCGGACGAGAGTACCCAACAATCATAGCCTTACCGCAGCAGACGTATTGACGGTTGTCCTCATAGTGAGTGATGATGTCATTGACAAGGTCATTGATTGTCGCATCATTACCAAGCAGAGCATCCATGTGCGACATCTCCTTCTTGTTCTCTTCCAGGTCGGTTTCTGATGCACCCTCTTCCCTCAGTCTTTCATACTCAGCATCAATCTTGGCGAGTACTTCATCATTGAGTTTCAGTTTGATCACACGGCTTTCATAATAAACGGGCCTTGTGGCACCATCGTTGACAGCCTGCGTCATATCATACACATCAATGTCATCGCCAAAGATTTCGCGAGTGTCCCTATCCTTGTCTGAGATTGGCGTTCCTGTGAAGCCGATGTATGAAGCATGAGGCAACGAGTTGCGAATCTTGCGGGCTGCGCCAATATGCACATTACCCTCTTCGTCAATCTTCTCTTCCATACCATACTGACCACGATGTGCCTCGTCAGTCATCACGATGATGTTCTGGCGATCAGAAAGAGCACCATCCCAATCATCAAACTTCTGCATGGTAGTAAAGATAATACCGCCTGAATGACGGTTCTTCAGCATGGCTTTGAGTGAAGTATCATCTCCCTCGGCATTACGGCTAGTACATTGTACGGCTCGCTGACGAAGAAAGTCAACGGTACGTGAGAACTGCCCGAACAATTGTTCATCCAAGTCGTTACGGTCTGTAATAACCACAATCGTAGGATTCATGGTCTGCACCTTGGGATGATGTGCCAGGAACACCATCGACAGACTCTTTCCTGAACCTTGTGTGTGCCAGAACACGCCTATCTTTCCGTCACCTTTTACGGCTTCTTCTGTTCTGACAGCAGCTTTCTCTACAGCATAGTACTGATGATAGCCGGCAAGGATTTTGGTATAACTGCCCTCACGAACATCATAGAGGATATAGTTCTTCAGGAGGTTAAGAAACACCTTTGGCGTGAACACCGATTTGAAAGCCACGTCATAGTCAGCCACTTCGCCAGTAGGCTGTTTCCATTCCATATAGCGGTCTTCCTTGGCTGTTACCGTACCTATCTTGGTGAGCGCCATATCGCTCATCACGTTAAAGGCGTTGTAGATGAACAGCGAAGGGATGAACTTCTGATAGTTGCGCAGTTGCAGATAGGCTTCGCTGGCATCTGTCTCTTCCCTGCTTGGCGATTTCAGCTCTATCACCACCAAAGGCAGACCGTTTACAAACACCACGATGTCAGGACGTTTGGTATCAAGTTCATGCATGGTAAATTGATTCACCACCAGGAAGTCATTCTCGTCTTCATGGTCATAATCTATGAGATTGACAATGCCCGTCTTCACCTGATGCTTCACGTCAGTATATTGCACCTCTATGCCATACTGCAGCATCTGGGTGAACTTGAAGTTACACTCATAGAGCGACGAGCCCTCTATCTGATGCAGTTTCTTGATAGCATCTTCGATAGCATCAAAAGGCAACGTCGGGTTGATGCGATGCAACGAATCCTGCAATACATCATCCAGTATCGGATTGGTGTAGTCACGCTCTATATCAGGCCCGTATTCATAACGGTACTTCTTGCCATCAAGACTCTGGAATAATTCTATAAGAGCCAGCTCGTAGTCGTTTTCAGTATATCCGTTCATAGGCTTTGTTACTTAATCTTCTTGCTCGTAGTAATATGAATAGTCAATACCCTTCATGAAAGTTTCGCGATCGTTAATCTTATCTGTCAGAGCCTGCTCGAGCAGTTGCTTGATATAGGTGCTGTCCGTCTGACTTTCAATCATGGCGTTCAGATACTCCTTCTTTCCCACCTTACTCCAATCTACACAAAGCTCAAGCCGCTTTTTCAGAATCAAATCGAGCCAGATACGCGTTGAGCGACCGTTGCCCTCCATAAACGGATGAGCCGCGTTCATTTCTACATACTTGTCGATGATTTCCTCGAAAGTGTTCTCTGGCATTTGCTCTACTGTTTGCAAATAGTTATGCAGATGTTCGGCCAGACAGAACAGGGTGTTGCCCTTCGAAATGGTCTTTGTGCGAATCTTACCAGCAAAGTCATAGAGACCACCAAACAGATAAGCATGAATCTGCTGCAAAGCCTTTACTGTACCAGGCTTCAGCGTTTCCATCAGTCCACTCTCAAAAAGTGTATAGGCCTTCTTCTGACTCTGGCCATCGATAGTCGTATCGCTATAGGTGAACCATTCGAGGAATGCATGGGCACGGTTATTGGGATAGTGCTTTGCCAATGTCTGCACACACTCTGCATCCAACGCATCAGCAGCACGCAGCTTGCCATCAGGAGCCTGGAATTTGAAGTCGTGAGTGACACTCACGAGTTGAACGCCCTCTGAGTTGAACTTCTTTTTGAGCCAACGCCAGTAGTTACCAGCCTTCACATAATCATCCTCGTCGTTGATGGCACGCACGATGTCTGTGGCAGAGAACCACCACTTGTTATGGTCATCGTCCCACACGGCTCGCACTTCGCGATCATTGAAAAAACGTATCGACTTCTTATTCATAGGCTCTTTTCTATTTCATTCACTTTTATTTGACCCGACATTAGTTTTGGAAGAAGGGTGTCGCGAAGAGTGGCGAGTCGAGAGGATTCTTGATTGTTCTTGCCAACGTAATTGAACATTGGCGAAACTATTTCATCAAACTTCTTAAGAACAGATTCTTCTGGAACTATTATCTTAAGTGATTTGAAGTCCGTTTTGTTGAATTTTGGCTGGGCAGAACCTCCTTTTATCGATTGAATTAACTTTTGCCCATAATTCCATCTAAACAATATGTAAAGAAAGTTTCTGTAAAAATCATTGTATGGCTTTACCATTATTATGTTATTGCCCAACGTCATAGGCTTATCCAAATATGGGCAAAGATGAACACTACCTACATCACCAACATTTGAGATAATAATTTCCCCACCTTCCAACTTAGATTTTGACAAGAATTTATATGAATGCTCATCAACGAATACACTAAAATTTTGGCTTTTCAAATCAGTATTTCTTATGAAATAGGCATAATTTACTTCTTCGTAGAGTTTTACATTTTCTTTGAGTGAAGCAAAACTACCATTCGCCACATAATCGGTAACGGTTATAGGCATCTCCCCAAGTCTTTCCACTCTCCACCTCTCAGGAATCAAGCCAAGTTCACTTTCTACGAACTTACAGGCTTTGCCTGTGATTTTTGGCTGCACCTCGGCAGAATTGAAACAAGTTTCATTCTGCTCTCGGTTTGCACAAAAATTGCCATCTTTGAAAGGGGCAAAGTCAACAAACCAATGCTTAAACAATGCCTGCGCCTGTGCTTCAAGATTCTCGCAAATCTTTTTGTTTACGGCAATCTTGTCGTCAAGATCAGAAAGAATCGAAACAATTTTATCTTGTACATAACGCTCTGGAAGATCAACAAGCATATCTCCAAAGGTCTTTGCGTTAATATTCCCTCTTGTAGCACCACTATCAAATGAATGTACCCAATCGTAGTACGTTTTAGAATGAGTGTAATATTTCAGAAATCGCGGATTAACTTTATTAGGATCTAAACTATATTTTATAAGGAAACCTGCAAATACAAAATCTCCATCTTTCTTCTGATAAAAATATGTTCTTCCTGTACTTGCGCCTGTACGAGCAAAAACTATATCATTTTCTTTAAGAAGATATTTACCTGCATTTTCGTCATCAACAGATTTTAGACCATCGAAATTAATTGTACCATCATCATTAATATCGGTAATGCGTAAATAAGTGTATTTATTCGGATCGTATTCTACTGCTGATGCAGCTATACCATACGAACCTTTTCCATCAATAGTCAAATCTGATAATTTGTAATACATACTCACCCCTCCTTCACGTTGAAACCAATACCAGCGAGCTTCTCGCGAATGCTTGCTTCAAGCTGATGACTCTCGGCAAAGAATTCACCTAGTTCTGAGGTCAGACGTGCCATTTTCTCTTCAAATGGCTCGCCATCATCTTCCTCTTCTGCTATACCAACATAGCGGCCAGGAGTGAGAACCCATTCCTGCTTGCTAATCTCTTCGATAGTTGCCACCTTACAGAATCCTTTGACATCTTCGAGTGTGCCTGCCTCATAACTACGGAATGCAGCAGCAATACGCTGCACATCACATTCTTCAGCAGGAAGCGATGCCCAAGGCTTATCTTCCTTCTTGACGGAATCATAGCGCACGAGGTCATCGGAGAGTTCACGATGGGTGCGGTCAACCATCATACCCATTTCTCTCGCATCGATGAAGAGTACCTTGCCTGGATTCTTCTTTTTGCGATTGAAAAACCAAACACAAACTGGGATAGAGACGTTATAGAACAACTGGTTAGGCATCGCAATAATACCCTCTACGAGGTCTGCCTCGATGAGCCTCTGACGGATATCTCCTTCACCTCCACTTTGAGTAGTGAGCGAACCGTTGGCAAGCACCAAACCAATACGACCTGTTGGCGAAAGGTGATGCACCATGTGCTGAATCCAAGCATAGTTAGCGTTTCCCTCTGGCGGAACACCATATTTCCAACGTACATCGTCTGCTAGACGGCTGGCACCCCAATCTTTCATGTTGAAAGGTGGATTTGCCATAATAAAATCAAACTTCTTCGTGGCGTGCTTGTCATCGCCGAAGCTGTCGCCCCAACTATCGCCAAGGTCTGCCTCCAAGCCACGAATGGCAAGGTTCATGTGCGCCATCTTCCATGTGTTGGCGTTAAACTCCTGACCATAGATAGTCACATTGCGGAGATTGCCCTGATGCTGCTGAATAAACTTGGCGCTCTGCACAAACATACCACCAGAACCACAGGCAGGGTCATAGACGCGACCTTCAAAGGGCTGCAGCACTTCGACAATCGTACGGACAATGCAGGAAGGTGTATAGAATTCGCCTCCTGACGATTGTGTTTCAGCAGCAAAGTTCTGCAAGCAGTATTCATACACACGACCAAAGAGGTCTATACCTTCGCCTTGTGCGTGCATGTCCATGTTGTCGAAGATCTCAACGACCTCACCCAAGCGTATCTTATCTATCTCTGGGCGCGAATAGTTGTTGGGCAGTACCTTCTTCAAACGAGGGTTCTCTCTGCCAATCTCTTCGAGAGCGTGATCAATCACCTGACCAATTTGCGGACTATGAGCTTGACTGGCGATGACATTCCATCGGGCATCCTGAGGCACCCAGAACACATGCTCTGCTGTGTATTCGTCACGATCTTCCTCGAAGCCATCGCCTTCTTCAACCAATTCATTGTAACGCTTCTCGAAACAGTCGCTGATATATTTCAGGAAGACAAGACCCAGCACCACATTCTGATATTCAGATGCAGTCAGGTTACCGCGAAGTTTATTCGCGCTATCCCATATACGGTCTTCTATCGACTTCTCTTTTACAACTTTTGCTTTCTTAGCCATAGCTCTATTCTATTATCTTGTTTCTTAATACCCTCAAACTCTTTCATCAGCGTATTCCTTTCACGATTGGTAAAGAATTGAGATCGGAGTGGGATATCGTAAGTCATATTTACTGTTTTTAGTTTCTAAGATGCAAAGATAGTCAAAAACAATTAAAAATCAAAATTTTCTTCGTAAAAATTTGGAAGTTAGCAAAAAACTTCGTATCTTTGCAGCGTTAAACATGTGGATTTAAAAGGTTAAACATGCAGGCTTGGGGCGGTATCTTTATAGAGCCGCCCCTATGATTATCCGGTAACACAGGGATTGTGGAACAATGTATACAATTAACAACTTAAAATTTTATAGCTTATGAAACCTGAAGATGTAAAGAAAGAGCAGGAGCTCAATGAGGAAGAGCTCGACAAAGTATCTGGTGGTCTTGCACCTAAAGAAAATGAATTAGAAGTACAACGTCTCCCTTTACAAGATGTTTATAAATTAAGGTAGTCGTAAACTCATTGGGGAATCGGAGTTTAGTTGTCATGGTTCAGGTACACCACTTCCACGCCGTCGGGAAAGTCACTATATATTACCGGATCACTATTGAGGTAGACCGTCTTCAGGTTAGTGCAGCCCTCGAACACCCACCAACCGATTTTCTTCACGCTGGCGGGCAAGGTGATGGTCTCTAAGCTGGTGCAACTTTTGAATAAATTAGAGTCGATAACCTCCAACTGCGCATTGTCGGCAAAACTGACCGTAGAGAGGCTGCTGCAATGATCAAAGGCATGCATACCGATGGTTGTCACCGAGGCTGGGATGGTGATGGCCGCGAGGCTGCTGCAATCCTGAAAGGCACCAACACCGATGTTTTCCAGCTGCGAATTGTCGGCAAAACTGACCGAAATAAGGTTTTCGCAACTTCTGAACGCATACTTGCCGATGGACTTCACGCTGGCAGGAATGGCGACTGACGACAGGTGTTCACTTTCGCGGTCAAAGGCCCGGTCTCCTATGGCTGTCACGGTATATTCCTGGCCGTTATGCTCGACAGTGGCAGGGATGTCGACGTTACAGTTTTCTGACCAATCACAATACGTCAAACATACCTCGAAAGGCAGTTCCGAATTCTCCTCCGTCGGTTCGCTCGTGATGGAAAAATTCAGGGTATATGATCCCGACCCTGAATCAAAGTTACAGGCAAACGTTTCGCCCTGCCCTACGATCGGCACGACGACTGGACCGTCTACGGGATTGTCGGCAATGTCGCTGGCACAAGAGGTTACAGACAACGACAAGATCATGCAGCATACCGCTGCCAGTGCGGTCAGAAAAAGCCTTTTCGTTTTCATTGCTATCGTATTTTTAGTTTCAATTCATGATTCCGAGTGCAAATATAAGCATTTTTTCTGAAAGTTGCACATCATCAGCGCAAAAATTTGGAAGTAAGACAAAAAACTCCGTGGGTGTGACAGTGTTACAGTGTGACAGTTAAAATAACAGCCATACTCAAACACAAAATGATTGCTATATTTATATATCTATTTATATATATATTAATATAGAGATATTTTCAGGATGTGGGGTTGACCTAAAAAACACCTG
>JAFZCU010000208.1 GCA_017556145.1 Prevotella sp.
TGACACCTGTGACGACGGCGGAAGAGATCCTGAAGGCTCGTAGTGTGGTGCGCGAGGTTTATCTTGACGAGAAGATCGAGCAGTATATCGCTGACATCGTATTTGCTACCCGTTATCCTGACCGCTATGGTCTGAAGGACCTGAAGGATATGATTTCCTTCGGTGGATCTCCTCGTGCCAGTATCAATCTGGCCAAGGCTGCCCGTGCCTATGCCTTCATCAAGCGTCGCGGTTATGTGGTGCCTGAGGATGTGCGTGCTGTGGCCCATGATGTGCTGCGTCATCGTATTGGTCTTACCTACGAGGCTGAGGCCAGCAATATCACAAGCGAGGAAATTGTTTCAAAGATTGTCAATAAGGTTGAAGTTCCCTGATGGAGACATCTGAGATCATAAAGAAAGTCCGTAAGATTGAAATCAAGACTCGTGGTCTGAGTTCAAACATCTTCGCTGGCCAGTACCATTCTGCCTTCAAGGGTAGGGGAATGGCCTTCAGCGAGGTGCGCGAATATCAGTTCGGTGATGATGTGCGTGACATCGACTGGAATGTGACGGCCCGTTTCCACCGTCCATACGTGAAGGTGTTTGAAGAGGAGCGCGAGCTGACGGTGATGTTGCTGATCGACGTCAGCGGCTCGCTCGATTTCGGAACCCAGAAGCAGATGAAGCGTGATATGGTGACGGAGATTGCTGCCACTATCGCCTTCAGCGCCATTCAGAACAATGATAAGATCGGCGTGGTGTTCTTCTCCGATAAGATCGAGAAGTATATCCCGCCGAAGAAGGGCCGCAAGCATATCCTCTATATCATTCGTGAGATGCTTGATTATCATCCGGAGTCGAAACGTACGGATGTGAAGCAGGCTGTGGAATTCTTGTCGAGTGTACAGAAACGGCGTACGACGGCCTTTATCCTCAGTGATTTCTATGTGCGCAACGATTTCCAGCAGTCGTTACAGATAGCCAATCGCAAGCACGATGTGGTGGCTATACAGGTCTATGACCAGCGTGCCCGCGAGTTGCCTGATGTCGGACTGATGAAGGTTGTGGATGCCGAGACTGGCTTTGAACAGTATGTCGATACCAGTTCCAAACGCCTGCGTGACGCCTATCGTAAGTATTGGCAGAGTCGGCAGTCCCAGTTGCTGGAGACCTTTAATAAGAGTAATGTAGATAATGTCAGTATTGCCACTAACGAAGACTTTGTGAAAGCACTGCTGATGTTGTTCAAACAGCGTAGTTAGAGTTTATAGTTTAAGAGTTTATAGTTTATAGATGATTACTATACAAGGACCGAAAGACAGGATGTGGATGATGAAGGTGCTGCTGGTACTTTTCATTTCTCACTTTTCACTCTTCACTTCTTATGCACAAGTCTCCGTAGAGGCCAGTGTGGACCGTATCGAGATGCTTGTGGGACAGCAGGCTCACGTGACCCTGAAAGCTGTGGTGAAGGAGAACTCGAAAGTGGAGTTCCCCAAGTTCAAGCCTTTGGAATATGTGACACCTGGTGTGGAAGTGCTGGCAGACCAGTCGTTGGATGACAAGGAAATGGATAATGGTTGCGTTGAGAAGGCGATGGTCTATACCCTTACGTCCTTCGACGATACCCTCTATTATCTGCCACCTCTCACCGTCAAGGTCGACGGCAAACCCTATCAAAGCAAGAGTCTGGCATTGAAGGTGCTGACCATTGAGGTAGATACCACTCATGCTGAACAATTTTTCGGACCTAAGGACGTACAGGATAATCCTTTCCTTTGGAGTGACTGGAGTCTCTCGTTCTGGTTGAGCGTTCTACTGCTAATCCTCATGGCATTAGTCTATTATCTGTATATCCGTATGCGTGACAACAAACCTATCATTACGCATATCCGTATCGTGAAGAAACTGTTGCCACACCAGAAGGCCATGAAGGAAATCGAACAAATCAAGGCCGACAAGATGGTGTCGTCGGAGAATCCAAAGGAGTATTATACGAAGTTGACGGATACACTTCGCAAGTATATTGAAGAGCGCTATGGTTTCTGTGCGATGGAGATGACCAGCAGTGAAATTATCGAGAAACTGATGGCCACCCAGGATCAGAAGGCACTCAACGAACTGCGACAGTTGTTTACCACTGCCGACCTGGTGAAGTTCGCGAAATACTCTACGTTGATCAACGAGAATGATATGAATCTTGTGAATGCCATCGAGTTCATCAATCAGACGAAGTTGGAGAATGTGCCTACGGAAGAGGTCGTGAAGCCGCAGTTGTCAGAGGCGGACGTACGTTCGCAGAAGATGCGTCGTACGTTGAAGGGTGTCATCACGCTACTGATCATCTGCTGCGCCGCCCTGCTGTGTTATGTGGTATATACTGTTTATCAACAGATTAATTAAAAGAGAAGATGGAATTTGCCAATAAAGAATATCTGTTTCTGCTCCTGCTTCTTATACCTTATTTAATTTGGTATATGATGTACAGGAAGAAAACGGAGCCCACCATGCGGATGAGCGACACGTTTGCCTTCCGCTATGCACCGAAGAGTTGGAAAGTGCGTCTCATGCCCTTGTCCATGCTGCTTCGTATGCTGGCTTTTGTGATGATTGTCCTTGTGTTGGCCCGTCCTCAGACACAGAATTCCTGGAAGAATAAGTCTGTCGAAGGTATCGACATTATGCTGGCTATGGATGTATCCACTTCCATGCTGGCAGAGGATCTGAAACCCAATCGTATCGAGGCTGCCAAACAGGTTGCCTCTGAGTTCATTGCAGGACGTCCCAATGATAACATCGGACTATCCATCTTTGCTGGTGAGGCTTTTACCCAGTGTCCGATGACAACTGATCATGCCTCTTTGATGAATCTTCTGCAGAATGTGCGTACCGACATTGCTGCCCGTGGTCTCATTGAGGATGGTACAGCCATTGGTATGGGACTTGCCAATGCCGTGAGCCGTCTGAAGGATTCCAAGGCCAAGAGCAAGGTGGTGATTCTGTTGACGGATGGAAGTAACAACCGTGGTGACATCTCCCCGATGACGGCCGCAGAGATTGCCAGGAGTCTTGGCATCCGTGTCTACACCATCGGTGTGGGAACGAACAAGGTGGCTCCTTATCCGATGCCTGTGGCTGGTGGTGTCCAGTATGTGAATATCCCTGTAGAGATTGACAACAAGATGCTCAGTGAGATTGCCGTGGCCACAGAGGGTGACTTCTATCGTGCTACGAATACGAAGGAACTGCGTAAAATCTATCAGGAGATTGACCGACTGGAGAAGTCGATACTCAATGTGAAGCAATTCAGCAAGAAGTATGAGGCTTATCAGCCTTTTGCGCTGATTGCAGTTTTGGCCTTGTTGCTTGAGATTCTGTTACGTATAACCATATTCAGGAGGATACCGTAAGATGTTTAGATTTGAAGACCCCATATATCTCTGGTTGTTGGTGCTGATACCTGTATTGGCACTCATCAGATTCATCTCTTACCGGAACCAGAAGAGAAAGCTTCGTAAGTTCGGTGATCCGAAATTGCTGAAGGAACTGATGCCTGATGTGTCACGTTTCCGTCCTTCCATCAAGTTCTGGATATTGCTGGCTGCCTTGGCCCTTCTCATCGTGATGCTCGCCCGTCCTCAGATGGGAACGAAGATCAGCCAGGAGAAGCGCACGGGTATAGAGACTATTATTGCCCTTGACATTTCCAACTCTATGTTGGCAGAGGATATCGTACCCAGCCGTCTGGATCGTAGTAAGATGATGGTAGAGAATCTTGTCGACCACTTTACAAACGATAAGATTGGCTTGATTGTCTTTGCAGGTGATGCTTTCGTACAGTTGCCAATCACCAGCGACTATGTGTCGGCGAAGATGTTCCTGTCGAGCATTGATCCATCGATGATGGCTACTCAGGGAACGGATATCGCTGCGGCCATCAATATGGGTATGAACAGTTTTACCCAGGAGGAAGGCATCGGCAAGGCCATTATCGTCATTACCGACGGTGAGGATCACGAGGGTGGGGCCCTCGAAGCTGCCGAGGCTGCTAAGAAGAAGGGTATCCGTGTCTATGTGTTGGGTGTCGGCTCTTCTCAAGGATCGCCGATTCCTATTCCTGGCACGGGTAATTATATGAAGGACAATATGGGTAATACGGTGATGTCGGCCTTGAATGAGGATATGTGTAAACAGGTGGCTGCAGCAGGTGGCGGTGTCTATATCCATGTGGAGAATAACAGCGCGGCTCAGCAGCAGTTGGATAACGAACTCGACAAGTTGTCGAAGAAAGAGACCTCTACAACGGTCTACAGCGATTACGACGAGCAGTTCCAGGCCTTTGGCATTCTGGCGCTTCTGTTGTTGATTATCGAGATCTGCATCTTGGATCGTCGCAACCCATTGCTGAAGAAGCTCTCGCTCTTTAAAAGAGGTGAGAAGAGAGAGGTGAGAGGCGAGAGTTTACTCAATTCTGCGAGAATTGTTGCGTTTATCTGCATTTCTCTTACCTCTTACTTCTTACCTCTTACCTCTACAGCTCAGACCGACCGCCAGTATGTGCGTCAAGGCAACAAACAGTATCGTGCTGGTGACTTCGCCAATGCCGAAGTATCCTATCGCAAGGCCATCGAGAAGAATCCCCGTAATCCCCAGGCCGCCTATAATCTTGGCAATTCGCTGATGGCTCAGAAAAAAGACTCAGCGGCTATCGAGCAGTTTCAGAACGCAGCCAAGTTGGAAACGAATCCCATGCGAAAGTACCGCGCTTTCCATAATATGGGTGTGATCTGTCAGGGGCATAAGATGTATGGTGAGGCTATTGAGGCTTATAAGAATGCGCTCAGGCTGAATCCTGAGGATAATGAGACCCGTTACAACCTGGTACTTTGCAAGCATCAGAAAGACAAGCAGGATCAGAACCAGCAGAATCAGCAGCAGAACCAGCAGGATAAGAAAGACGAGAAAAAAGACCAGGATAAGCAGGAGCAGAACAAGAATAAGCAGAAGGAGCAGAAGCCTCAGATGAGTAAGGATAATGCTGAACAACTGCTTAATGCGGCTATGCAGCAGGAGAAACAGACGCAGGATCGTCTGAAGAAGGCTCAGCAGCAGCCCCAACGACGTCAGGTTCTGAAGAATTGGTAATGGTTTAGAGTTTAAAGTTTATAGTTTATAGATGATTACTATACAACAAACAGAATATCGGAGATGGATGGTGAGAGTATTGACAGCACTATTTGCTATTCACTATTCACTATTCACTATCACGGCCCAGACCTTGACGGCATCTGCTCCCTCGCAAGTGGCGGTGGGAGAGCAGTTCCGACTTACCTATACGGTTAACACGCAGAATGTCAGCGAGTTCAGGGCTGGTAATATCCCCGATGAATTGGAAGTGCTCATAGGCCCCAACCGCTCTATGCAGTCCAGTTATCAGATCATCAATGGTCATACTAGTTCTTCTTCGTCCATCACCTATACCTATATCGTGGTGCCCACGAAGAACGGCACCTATACCATTCCTGCAGCCCATGTGATTGTCGATGGCAAGAGCATCGCCTCCAATGCCCTCACGATCAAGGTCAGCGGTTCGTCTCAGGCTCATGGGGGTAATGCCACATCTCCCCGCCAGCAGCGTCAGCAGGATAATGAGCCCGAGCTGAGGGATGCCGGCAGTCATATCTCCGGATCGGATCTCTTCATCAAAGTGAGCGCCAACAAGAAACGTGTCTACGAGCAGGAGCCCATTCTTTTGACCTATAAGGTCTATACCTTGGTCTCTCTGACGCAGCTGGAGGGTAAGATGCCCGACTTGAAAGGTTTCCACACACAGGAGGTGGACCTTCCGCAACAGAAGAGCTTCAAGGTGGAGACGCTCAATGGCCGTCCGTATCGCACTGTGACGTGGAGCCAGTATGTGATGTTCCCACAGTTGACGGGTAAGCTTCAGATACCCAGCATCACCTTCAACGGCATCGTGGTGCAGCAGAACCGCAATATCGACCCCTTCGAGGCTTTCTTCAACGGAGGCTCCGGTTATGTGGAGGTGAAGAAACAGATTGTCGCCCCCAGTATCGATATTCAGGTTGATCCGCTGCCCCAGCGTCCAGCCAACTTCTCAGGAGGTGTGGGAAAATTCAGTATCTCCGCACAACTCGACAAGACCGAAGCCAAAGCCAACGATCCTATTTCCCTGCGAGTCATCGTCAGTGGCGTGGGTAACCTGAAGCTCATCAAACAGCCTCAGGTGGAGTTCCCGAAGGACTTCGATAAGTACGACGCCAAGATTACGGATAAGACCAAACTGACCGCCAATGGTGTTGAAGGCTCGATGATTTACGATATCCTTGCCGTTCCCCGTCATCCAGGAAAGTTTGAGATACCGCCTATTCAGTTCGTGTTTTTCAATACGGCTACACGTCAGTATGAGACGGTGAAGTCGGAAGGCTTCACACTCAATGTGGCCAAGGGCTCAGGCAGTGCGAAGGTAAGCGATTTTACTGGTCAGGAAGACTTGCAGTTGCTGAATAAGGATATCCGACATATCAAGACGAACGCCAGCAGACAGCATTCGCTCGATGATTTCTTCTTTGGCTCTACGGGCTATTGGTGCTCACTCATCATTCTGGCCATTATCTTCATCTCCCTCTTCGTGATCTTCCGTCAGCGGGCCATTGAGAATGCCAATATCACGAAACAACGTGGTAAGCGGGCTAACAAGGTGGCTACCAAACGTCTGAAGAAGGCATCGCGCCTGATGGCTGAGAATAAGCCGGGCGAGTTCTACGACGAGGTGCTTCGTGCCCTTTGGGGCTATGTAGGCGACAAGTTGGCTATCCCTGTGGAACAGCTCTCACATGATAATATCAGTCAGCGACTCACAGAACGACAGGTTGACGAGGCGACCATTAGCGAGTTTATGGGTGCCCTCGACGAGTGTGAGTTTGAACGTTATGCACCTGGCGACCCGAAGGGCAATATGAATAAGGTATATGATAAGGCCATGAATGCGATAGAGAAGATTGAAGAGGTGATGAGAAAAAGAAGTAAGAAGTCAGAGGTGAGAGGTGAGAGAACAGCTTATTCCCGCCTTATCCTGCTTACAGTCATTTCTCTTACCTCTTGCCTCTTACCTCTTGCCTCTCACGCTCTGACAAAGTCAGAAGTGGATTCCGCTTATGTGCATGGTGAATACCAGAAGGCAATCGACGGCTATGAGGCGCTGCTCAAGAAGGGTGTGTCTGCCGAATTGTACTACAATCTTGGTAATGCCTATTATCGCACCGAGAATATTACCCGTGCCGTACTCAACTATGAGCGGGCACTGTTGTTGTCGCCAAGCGATCCGGATATCCGTTTTAACTTACAGATGGCCCGCTCAAAGACCATCGATAAGATTGTACCCGAACAGGAGATGTTCTTCGTTACCTGGTATCGCTCTTTGGTGAATCTGGCCAGCGTCGATGGCTGGGCTATGATTGCTCTCATCTGTCTGGGACTTGCCATCATCCTGGCGCTGATCTATCTCTTCTCCGATCTTGTCTGGCTGCGTAAGGTGGGCTTCTTCGGTGCTTTTCTGATGATCATTGTCTTCGTTTGCAGCAATATCTTTGCACATCAGCAGAAGACGCAGCTGGTCAACCGAACTGGTGCCATCATTACCGAATCGGCTGTTACCGTGAAGAGTACGCCAGCCAAGAATGGCATCGACCTCTTCATTCTTCACGAGGGAACGAAGGTGACCATCATCGATGCCTCGATGAAGGAATGGAAGGAGATACGCCTTGCCGATGGTAAGGAAGGCTGGATAGAGACCCGGCAGATGGAGGCCATTTAACAGTATTCCAAGACAGGCAGATGGACTTTCAACCAATCATAGATTTCGATAAACAGCTGTTGCTCCTGCTCAATGGCAGTGGGTCGCTATTTCTTGATTCTCTGGTGGTTACCCTGACGAATGCCTGGACGTGGGTTCCGCTTTACATCAGTCTTCTGATTGTCGTCATTAAAAACAGCGAGTCAGCCTTGAGGGTTTTGCTGATTCTGGCTTCGGCAGGTCTTTGTGTGCTCTTGGCTGGTACGATTGATGATACCATTGTCAAACCCTTGGTGGGCCGTTGGCGACCTACCCGTGACCCGGAAATAGGACTCTTGGTGGATATCGTCGATGGCTATCGTGGGGGTAAATACGGTTTCTTTTCAGCCCACGCCTCTAATACGTTTAGCATCGCCATTTTCTTCTGCTGGCTGATGCGTTGCCGTCTGCTCTCCGTGGCACTCGTCCTGTGGTCGCTTGCCAATTGCTGGACGCGCCTCTATCTAGGGGTTCATTTCCCAGGCGATATCCTTGTAGGCCTTTGTTGGGGCGCATTCGTAGGAACGGGGGTTTATTTCCTCTATCGTTATTTTGCTGTGAAATTTACCAGGACAGTTTCCTATACGTCGCTCGCATATACCAAAACAGGCTTTAATCGTAACGATGCCGACATTCCGGTCTGTGTGCTGGTATTCACATTGGTCTTTGCCGTGTTGCGTGCCTGTCTCGCATGATTTTAAATGTCATAAACCATGATTAATCCCAAACATATTCATATCAGCGACTACCAATATCCGCTCCCTGACGAGCGTATCGCTAAATTTCCCATTGCCCAGCGCGACCATTCCAAACTGCTGGTATATCGTCATGGTGAAGTGGGAGAGGACATCTTCTATCACCTGCCTGACTATCTTCCGAAGAATAGTCTGATGGTGTTCAACAACACTAAGGTGATTCAGGCACGTATGCACTTCCGCAAATCGACAGGTGCCTTGATAGAGGTGTTCTTGTTGGAACCCGCTGAACCTTCTGACTATGAACTGATGTTCCAGACTTCCGGCCATTGTGCCTGGTATTGCCTGGTGGGCAATCTGAAGAAGTGGAAGGAAGGCATGCTCGAACGGACAATAACCATTAACCAATATCCAATAACCGTTAAGGCCACGCGCGGCCCGATTCACGGCACCAGCTACCGTATCGATTTCGACTGGGATGGGAATGTGAGTTTCGCTGAGGTGATCGATGCGATGGGTGAGTTGCCGATTCCGCCATATCTCAATCGTGAGACCCAGGAGAGCGACAAGATTACCTATCAGACGGTCTATTCCAAGATCAAGGGTAGTGTGGCTGCGCCTACGGCAGGTCTTCATTTCACCGAACAGGTGTTGCAGGCGATTGATGCGGCGGGTATTGAGCGCGAGGAACTCACGTTACATGTGGGAGCAGGTACGTTCAAGCCTGTGAAGAGCGAGGAGATAGAGGGTCATGAGATGCACACGGAGTTTATCAGTGTGCGACGTGCCACTATCCGCAAACTGCTTGATCACGATGCTTCTGCCATCGCCGTTGGCACAACGAGTGTCCGTACGCTGGAGAGTCTCTACTACATGGGGCTCAAAGTGATGTGTAATCCAGCGCTTTCAGAAGAGCAGCTGCATGTGAAGCAGTGGGAACCATATGAAGGAGACAGGAGTCAGGAGACAGGAGACAGGAGTCAGGAGACAGGAGTCAGGAGTGTGGAGGCGCTGAAGGCATTGGGGGATTGGATGGATGCCAAAGGGTTGGAGGTGCTTCATAGCAGTACGCAGATTATCATCGCCCCCGGCTACGACTATAAGATTGTCAAGATGCTCATTACAAACTTCCACCAGCCGCAGTCCACATTGCTGTTGTTGGTGAGTGCCTTCGTCAAGGGCGATTGGCGGAAGATCTATGATTATGCCTTAGCTCACGATTTCCGTTTCCTGAGCTATGGCGATTCTTCGTTGCTTATTCCTTAGCCCGCAGTTGCCAGAAAGCTACGGCAGCAGCAGCGGCTACATTAAGCGAGTCTACACCGTGTGCCATCGGTATGCGCACCACGTAGTCGGCTCCGTCGATTGTCGCTTGGGGTAGTCCGTCGCCTTCCGTTCCCATGATGATGGCCAGACACTCTTCACTGGCTACAGTTGCATCGTCGATGGCTACCGATTGGTCTGTCAGTGCCATCGCAGCCGTCTTGAAACCATTGTCGCGCAGGGTGTCGTAGGTGTCCAACCAGGTCCAGGGCACGAGGAACACACTGCCCATCGATACACGGACGGCTCTGCGGTTCAATGGGTCGCAGCTGTTTCTGGTCAACAACACGGCATCGATGTCCAGTGCGGCTGCTGAACGGAAAATAGCACCGATGTTCGTGGTATCCACCACACCGTCAATTACCACGATACGCTTTTGTCTGTGGGAGGCCTTGAGGTCGTGTAGCAGATCACTGGCGGTTCGTTCTGTGGGTCTGCGCATCGCGCATAGCACACCTCTTGTAAGTGTATAGCCCGTCAGTTGCTCCAACAATGTCCTCTCGCCAGTATAGACGGGTATCTCCCCACACTGTGCGATGATGGCCTTGGCATCGCCCTCGATATGTCTACGCTCACAGAGCAATGCCACGGGTTCATAGCCGGCATTCATTGCCACTTGTATCACCTTTGGACTCTCTGCGATGAAGATGCCCTTCTGGGGCTCCACCTTGTTGCGGAGCTGGGCTTCCGTCAGCGTGGAGAATAGCTCTACGCCAGGCTCTGTCAACGACGATATTTCTACGATCTTTGCCATCTGAACATCATTTTCTGAATACCAGACAAGCCCAGTCGTTGTCTTCTTGCTGTGCGATGAGCGTCATCCCCAGACTTTTGGCTTTTTCGGTGAGCAAGGGGATGTCGGCGGTATAGAAGCCGCTCAGAATCAGATGGGCACCAGGGACCATCTTCTCGTGCATCATCGGCATGTCTGCCAACAGAATATTACGGTTGATATTCGCCATTACAAGTTCGAAGGTACCTTCCACCTCATTTAGGATGCTGACGTCGCCTAACAGCGAGGTGAAGCGGTCGTCCACCTGATTGATGACGGCATTATGGCGGGCATTGTCCACGCTCCATTCGTCGATATCGTAGCCGATGGCCTCACGGGCGCCGAGTTTCAGGGCACAAATGGCCAGGATGCCCGTTCCCGTTCCGCAGTCGAGGATTCTTTGAGGTGAGAGGTTAGAAAGGCTACGGGTAGGCGAGCTTTGCTCGGGAATGGTGAGAGGTGACAGAAATGATAAGAGAGCAGAGACGACCATACGGGTAGTCTCGTGGGTGCCAGTGCCAAACGCTAATTTAGCGTCGATTTCTATTGAAATCTCACTTTCTGTTTCTGGTAGATGTCTGCCATCGTGTATGACAATAGCAGGACATATCTCTCCCTTCTCACCATTCCCGAGCAAAGCTCGCCTACCCGTAGCCTTTCTTATCTCTCTCCTCTTAATAATTATCGGCTCAAATCCCTCCTGTTCCCACTGCTCGTTCCAGTCGCGGTCTTCTGCCTCTTGCACCTCATAGCTGATGCAGACACCCTCGAAGGGGAAATCCTCAAGCGCTTCCTTAAGGGCCTGATCATCGAAGAGCGCCTGCTGCACATAGCCTTTTATTCCTGTATCTGTCTCCTCAAAAGTTTCAAAACCTGCCTCTCCAGCGAGGGCTGCGAGCAAGTCGCGCACGTCGGATAATAATTGTGCATTCTGCATTGAGCATTGTGCATTGATGTTGAATACTACCTCGTAATATTTCATATCGTATGTTAAATTTTGGTGCAAATTTACAAAAAATAGGGAAAATCCTATCGTGGTTTAGGGTTTTTCCTTATTTTTGCATTGAATTTGTGTTTAATTTTGCATCGTGAACAATTAAAATCA
>JAFZCU010000209.1 GCA_017556145.1 Prevotella sp.
GAGTTGGGTGCCGAAGAGGTAAACACCATCGGCTGCTCCGACTGTCACGATGCCACGACGATGGATCTGCGTCCTGCCCGTCCTGCGCTCTATGAGGCATTTGCCCGCAGAGGTCTCGACGTGAAGAAGCAGAGCCATCCGGAGATGCGAGCGCTGGTGTGTGCCCAGTGCCATGTGGAGTACTACTTCATCAAGCCCGATGATCCCAACAATCCCGGCAAGGCCAACTATCTGGTGTTCCCGCACGACAAGGGCCTGACACTCGAGGCTGCCGAGGAATACTACGACTCGATAGGTTTCTACGACTACATCCATGCCGTATCGAAGACACCTATCCTGAAGGCCCAGCATCCAGGCTACGAGATGGCGAAGCAGGGCATCCATGCCCAGCGTGGCGTAAGTTGTGCCGATTGCCACATGCCTTACAAGCAGGAGGGTGGCGTGAAGTTCTCTGACCACCAGATCATGTCGCCGCTGGCCAAGATTGACCGCACCTGCCAGACCTGTCACCGTCAGGATGCCGAGACCCTGCGCCAGAACGTCTATGAGCGTCAGGACAAGTGTACGGAAATCCGTAACCGTGCTGAGAAGGAACTGGCCCGCGCCCACTTCGAGACCAAGTTCATTATCGACAAGGGCGCTACCGAGGCTGAACTGAAGCCTATCCAGGCCCTCCTACGCAAGAGCCAGTGGCGTTGGGACTACTCGATTGCTTCTCATGGTGCTACGTTCCACGCTCCACAGGAGGTTATCCGTCTGCTGGCTGCCTCTATCGACTATGCCAAGGAAGCCCGTATCCTGATAGCCCGCACAGCAGCCAAGTACGGACACACTGGCGAGATTCCCGTGCCCGACTACTCGACAAAGGCAAAGGCTCAGCAGGCCATCGGTCTCGACATGCAGAAGCTGAACGAGAAGAAGCAGAAGTTCCTCGACCAAATTGTTCCCAAGTGGATTGACGAGGCCAAGAAAAACGGTAAGTTGATAGAAATCTGATGTGGACTAAACCCTACGATATGAAAGAAGGCTTCCTCATCGGAGGAGGCCTTATCTTTGCGGGGCTAATGCTCGAACTGAGTGTCGGCCCTGTCAATTGGGATGCCTTCCGCTGGCCTGTCAACGGCATCGTGCTGGCAGGATTCCTCGCGCTTATTGCCATCATCTTCCTGCTGCGCAAGCGGGTGTATGGTTTTCAGTTCATTGGCACTTATAAGGCCGCGATACCTTCACTGGTCTATGCCGTTGTGCTGACCATCATTATGGGACTGACGCGACAGACGGTGGATGGTGTTTGGCTGAACAATATGCTGTCGTTCTGGCCATTCATATTAACATACGTGTATATCGCCGTCATTCTCGGGCAGATTATCATTCGACGCACGTTGCATTTTCAATGGAAGCGCGATATTCCATTTCTTCTGAATCATTTGGGCCTCTTCCTTGCTATGACTACTGCCACATTAGGCAATGCCGACATGCAGCGGCTGAAGATGATTATAGTGAAGGGAGAACCCGAATGGCGTGCGCTGACCTCGCAGCAGCAGATTGTGGAGATGCCCATCGCCATCGAACTGAAGGAGTTTATCATGGAGACCTATGATGACGGCTCGCCCCGTCGCTTTGCCTCCGACATCCAGATTCTGACGAAGACGGGTAAAAATATCCAAACCACCGTCGAGGTAAACAAACCCATTGAGGTGGATGGTTGGAAAATCTACCAATACGGCTACGACACGCAGATGGGTGCCATGAGCCAGACCAGCATCTTGGAACTGGTGAGCGACCCGTGGCTGCCGCTGGTTTATACGGGCATCTATATGATGCTCGCAGGTGCTGTTTGTATGTTTATTTTAGGAAAGGGAGTTAAAGGGAAGTTAAATAGAAGTTAAAGGGGAGTTAAAGGGACGATACAATGGATTGGAGTTACTTTATATATTTCGCAATAGCAGCCGTGTTGCTGTGGGCCGTAGGTGCCTGGGCAGCATGGCGCGAAAAGACGACGTTGGCCTATACATCTACCGTCATCGGCCTCGTCGTGTTCTTCAGTTTTATCCTGATGATGTGGCTATCCTTGGAGCGCCCACCGTTAAGAACGATGGGCGAGACGCGCCTATGGTATTCCTTCTTCCTGCCGCTGGCGGGGATCATTGTCTATTCCCGCTGGCAATATAAGTGGATACTCTCGTTCTCTACCGTCCTGGCGCTGGTGTTCATCTGCGTCAACCTCTTCAAACCAGAAATTCACAGTAAGACGCTGATGCCAGCCCTGCAGAGCCCATGGTTCGCCCCTCACGTCATCGTCTATATGTTCGCATACGCTGTGTTAGGTGCTTCGGCAGTCATGGCCTTGTACTTGCTATTCTTCAAACGAGAAACCGTCGCTGACGAAGAATTCGACATTACGGATAATCTCGTCTACGTCGGCCTCGCCTTTATGACCATCGGCATGCTCTTCGGTGCCTTGTGGGCTAAGGAGGCATGGGGACACTACTGGTCGTGGGACCCCAAGGAAACTTGGGCCGCCATCACGTGGTTCGCCTATCTCGTCTATGTGCATTACCGGCAGATACCCACTCACAAGCCGAGGCTCGCTTTGTGGGTACTAATCATTTCTTTCGTGCTTTTGCAGATGTGTTGGTGGGGAATAAATTACCTGCCCGCAGCCCAAGGCTCCAGCGTCCACGTCTATAGCATGCCATCGTAACGCTATTCCATTCGTCCATATTTAAGCTCATCCCCTTGCTTATCATACTGCTTACGCTTACCAGTTGCAGGCTCAGTCAGGGTAATCTTTACAACTGCCGTACGTTCAAGGCTGCGGGCAATGGCATCATCAAAAGCATCCATGTGCTTGGGAAGAAAACGCTGGCAGATAGCACGGAGAGCCTTTATCTTCTCGTCTCTATCTGTCACTATCTCAGCCTTGCCAACAGCCATTGCCGATTTGTACTGGAGAGTAAAGCTGCCATCCTTGGGGCCAACAGTAGGGGCGCACTTTGTGACTGCCGATAGAGCCACAGTTTGATTGACTGCTATACAGTCCAGTTTATCACCCTCTAGGGCACAATGGAAATAGAAGGTCTTATCGTTTGTGCGAGCCAGCGACAGGGGTACTCCGTATGGTGTGCCATTTGGCCGTGTAAAACTGACGGTAATATACGGAGCCTTATCTAATACCTCCAAGGCGAAGGCGGCATCCATCTCTCTGCTTGCTTTTCTCATCTTAAACTGTGCTCTCTATTTGTTATTTGACATGATTATCCTTATTTCCTGTCCTCGCTTCATAATCCGCAAACCCTTTGTCGGCCTTGTCAACAGACGACCTTGTAGGTCATACCAACTCGTAGGACAATTGTCGTTGTTTTGAACGGTAGTAATTCCGCTTACGTCAGCGGCAAAGGCATCGAGGGCTTTAGTTGGCCTTCCGTCGGTGGTGAAGGCCCCCATGCCGTAGGCTCCCCAACCAAGATGCTGATAGTAGGCGGGCTTCCATTGTCCGTCAACTTCCGGCTCCCAGTAGAAAACGCCTGCACACTGCGGAATCTGCTTCATACGGTTCATCAGGTCGTGCATCACCTCTGAGGCTACTTCCGGTCGCCAGGACTCAAATCCCGTTTCACAGATCATGACTGGAACATGAAATGTCTCGATGGCTTCGCGGACATATTTGGCGGCATTGATGTTGCTATGCGTGGCCGAGGATGACGAGCTGTTCCACTCTGCCGTTGTTGGATAGTGCGAAAGTCCGATCATGTCGAACTTGCCACCTGCGGCCTTGAAGTCGGTGAAGAACCATTTGGCGTTCTCTGTGCCGCCCAGATGGATGATGACCTGGGCATCGGGCAGCACCTCCTTCACGGCATCGTAGCCAGCATTGCTCAGCACAACATAGTTGGTGTATCGGGCCGTGCCGCTCTTGCTCCAGTCAATCTTTCCCAATGGGTTCAGCATGCCGCTGTTGGTCTCATTGCCAACCTGTACCCATCGAGGCTCGATGCCCTCGGCCTTCAGAGTTTGCAACACA
>JAFZCU010000210.1 GCA_017556145.1 Prevotella sp.
AAGGCCATTGCCCCTAAAACACCATCGTCGTGATGCACGCAGGCGCCATTGATCAATAGCGGCTTGCCGTTGAGGACAAAGCCCTTCTTAGCATCGAAGGAAAACGAACGGATGCCGAACTTCATCGTTTTCTCGTCGATGACTTGTCCTTTCTCCTTCAGTTTGACGGTGGCCTCATAGAGATAGGGATCGTCAGGTGACCAAAGACGGGGCTGATCAATGGTGAAACTCATGCCGCAGAGAGCTGACCCGGTGCTATTAAAAGAGCTGTACTTCTCCTTAAATATCCGCTTCATCTCTTCTGATTGTGGCGTCATAGTGAAGTTTCCACCCTTGAAGGATACTTCGACATCGTCAATCTGACAAGGGCGTTTCACCTCGTTTACAATCGATATTAGTATATCGACCTTTGCCTGCTTGTTGCTGACCTCGGGTGTCGTGATGGCGACACTGTTCTCAGCGATATGCATCGCGGGCATCGTCAGCAGCCATACGTGGCGGTAGATGCCTGAGCCAGAATACCAACGGCAATTGGGCTGCTCAGAGTTGTTCACCTTGACCACCACTTCGTTGTCGCGCTTATCCTTATATAAATACGGGGTAATGTCGACTGTGAAGGGTGTGTAGCCATAGGCATGCTGTCCAGCCTTCTGCCCATTGATAAAAACTTCCGCTTTCTGGTAAACGCCTTCGAAGTGGAGCCTTACGACCTCAGCATCGGGCGTTTTGAATGTCTTACGGTATTCGCCCTTACCGCCAGGATACCAACCGCCACCAGTGCCCGTTGCACCAGTCGATGGATTAGGCGTCTCGTAGATATCCCAGTCGTGGGGTAAGTCCACCTTTGTGGTCTTTCCCTCACGCGTAAACTGCCAACCCTTGTCGAATAGCGTTGATGTGGATTGAGCCATAGTGCTTATCCAAGCACTGAGAGCGAAAGAGAGAAAAGCGATTTTCTTCATTTTGTTAGTTATGATGTTTTATTTATTGAGTTACTACTTCAAAATCGCTGAACGCCATTCTTTCACCATCAGCCAGGCGATCGGCATCCAATCGGAGGATCTTGGCTTTGACGGGTGCGAACTTGATGGTTTGCCAGATGGGGTTGTTGACGATGTTCGAGAACTCGCCCGAGGCCACTTTCGTCCAGTCCGCCCAATTGGTAGAAGCCCAGAGGGTGTAGTGAGTAACGATACCCTCCTTGGAATTTTGCGGAGGCAGGTAGCGGAACGAAGTGATAGTCTGTTCTGTGTCCCAATCTATCATCATCTGCTTGGGATTGCTGAAGAAATAGTGGAGACTGCTGCTGCGCTTCTCGCCGCTGTCAGGGATATCAGCAGACAATTCCGGAGCCAGATAGACGGAAGTGCGGGTAATAATGGGCTCACATTTACTATCAACAATGGTGAATCGCAGTTTTGTGGCCTTAACGGTGGGGAAGCAGATGATGCGACGATGGCCGATAGTGGTGAGTCCATTGCCATTCTCCACGAGTTCATCTTTCAGAGGCACCCATTGTCCATTGACAAGAGCCTCCAGCGAGAACTTTTTCACCCGCTGTCCGTAGCGGATATCTTCCTCGGCTACAAAACGGTTGAAGGCAATAGGTTGCTTGAAATTGATGATAGTCACATTCCCAGTTGTCTGAATCTTGGCCTTCTTGGCGAGGTCGGTCTTGAAAACCTCGTGTATCATCTTGTTGAAGGCGATGCCTCGCAGCGAATCGGTGGGATGAATGCGTCCGTTAGGAGCGATGGGGAAGTTCAACAGCAATGTTGAGTTGCGCCCTACACTTTTATAATAGGTGTCCATCAATTTCGACAGGCTCTTGACGTGCTCGTTCTCTGTCTCGTGATAGAACCAGCCCGGGCGGATGCTGGTGTTCGTCTCGCCAGGCACCCACGAGTCGCCATCCTCCAAACCGTAGTGTAGCATGGGCCAGGTCACCTCACCATCGTGGTTCAGCAGGCTCCAGTTTGTCTCGCCGATGTTGCCGGCCTCTGTGCCTACCCAGCGCAGGTCACCACGGTCGCTGCCGTCGTTCCAAATAAGACACTTGGGTTGCAGTTCACGGATCATGCGGTAGGTCTCGGGCCACTCGTAGTACGTTGTACGGTCTATCTTGCGCGTCTCGTTGGCACCGCCATACCAGCCATCGCCACCATTGGCACCGTCGAACCACACCTCGAAGATGTCGCCATAGTTCGTCAACAGTTCACGCAGCTGGTTGCGGAAATAGGTAACGTAGGCAGGCCGTCCGTACTCAGCATGGTTTCTGTCCCATGGTGAGAGATAGACAGCAAACGCCAGCCCTTCCTCGCGACAGGCATCAGCCAGTTCGCGCACCACATCGCCCTGACCGTTTTTCCAGGGAGAATTATTCACCGAGTATTCGGTATAGGCACTGGGCCACATACAAAAACCGCAGTGGTGCTTGGCGGTGAAGATAATGCCCTGCATACCCGCCTGCTTGCAGACGCGAGCCCACTGGCGGCAGTCCAGATCGGAGGGGTTGAACAACTTCGGATCTTCGTTGCCGAAGCCCCACTCCTGGTCGGTATAGGTGTTGAGCGAATAATGGATAAAGGCGTACATCTCCATATCCTGCCATCTTAACTGGTTCTCCGTCGGTACAGGTCCGCAGGGCGTTTGGCCAAAGGCAAAGCCCGTCATCAGAAAGCATGCGATAACTACTGTTGCTAATCTTCTCATATATGATGTCTGTTTTTGGCTACAAATATACGAAGATTTTCAGACAAAAGAACAAAAGAAACAAAAAAATATATGTTCTTATGTTCTTATGTCTAAAAAAATATGTACTTTTGCCGGACGAATCATAAAACTATAATTGATATGAAGAAACTATTCGTGACGGCGATGATGATCGCTGCAAGTGTGGGGCTGACAAATGCCCAGACAGTCCAAAGGCAAGTTGTGGAAGAAGGTGGTACAGGTCCCTTTAAGTCGGAAGTGGTAGGCGATGCCGGGTGTCCTGGCTTCACGGTGTATCGTCCTCAGAACCTGA
>JAFZCU010000211.1 GCA_017556145.1 Prevotella sp.
GTTCTTTGCCAAAAAAGTTGTAATTTTGCAAGCAAAATTTACCAACAACAATTACTTTTAATTAAAACAATTATGAACAAGAACGCGAAATTTGTTATTACGATTAATCGTGAACTGGGTAGCGGTGGCCGCACCGTTGGTGAGAAACTGGCAGCAAAGTTGGGTGTACCCTTCTACGACAAGGCCCTGATTAAGGCTCTGACGGAGAAGTACAATCTCACGGTGGAAGAGATTGAAATACTCAAGGGACGTAGCCACAGCTGGTGGGCTGACTTCAAGCGCGTGGTCAGAATCGGCCAGACTTTTGCCAATTCTTCACAGTACTACAAGGTAGAGATAGGCGAAGAACCCGATTTGCTGACTACCGACGAGATGTTTAATGTCGAGAAGGAAATCCTGAAGGGCATTGCCGAGGAGGAGTCGTGCGTCATTGCCGGTCGTTCGGGCTTCTTCGTGCTGAAGGACCACCCCAACCGCCTGAGCGTTCTCATTCAGGCTTCAATGGAGCACCGTATTGAGCGTGTGATGCGCAAGCAAGGCGTGAGCCGCGAGGAGGCCGAGAAGATTATTAAGAAGGTGGACAAGATGCGCGAGAACTATGTCAGCCACTATGCCAAGACGTCGCGCTACGACACCCGCAACTATGACCTCGTCATCTCCATGGACGGCAAGACCGAGGATGAGGTGGCCGAAATGATTTATCAATTCATCGGGTAGTCTAAACTGATACTGCACAAAAGAGCTAATGATGAAGACAAGATTTAAGAAAGGGGCCAAGGTTTTCGACATCGTGATTACGGCCGTGGCGGGCATGTTCTCGGTGGGCATGATGCTCTATGGTGTGTTTTATTTCGGACTGGGCGAGGCATGGCCCGAACTGGTGCTCAACCTGTTTTACATCGCCTGTTTAGTGATGATCTGGATGTACTTCTTCAACTCCCGCCACATCACCACCCAGCAGTTCAACTACTGGTGCTCCATCTTGGTGGGCATGACGGTGCTGCTGCGCGATATCCTCTTTGCGCCGCCGCTGGCCTATTATGCGCTCCATCTGGTATGTCTCACGCTCTCTGTGCTGCTGCTCTGCATGCTTACATTCTTCTATGCGCGCAAGAACTGGAAGAGCTACACCAAGCACAACCTGTGGGCCATCTGCGTCATCGACATGATCATTGCCGCACTCTACAACCTGGACATCTACCTGGAGCCCACCAGCGAGTACACCAACTACATGATGACGGAAATCTGGATTCGTCCCACCATTACCTACGGCCTCGTGGCCTGTTTTGTGACAGAAGTAGAAAATTAATTCTAAAACCAATAATTATGAAACAGTTATTATTACTCATTGCTGTGGTCCTGACAACTCATGCCAACGCAGTCAATTACCGGAACATGGAACCCCTGAAGCTCGAAACACCCGAGATGAAGGCAGAGTTATGCAATCTTTCCGAGCGGTCTACCCTAAATCATGGGGACAAGTTTATGATTGGGTCGTTGACAACTGCCGACAAGTGGAAACCTGACTTCAACTTCTTCAAGCAGAAGACTAATCCGGATGTAAAGCCCTACAAGTTTTTGGACGACTTGACATTCGTGGGTGTGCCCCTGTTCCTGGCCGGCTGGGCCGTCAAGGGCGACAAGGCGATGTTCCGCGTCAACCAGAAGGCGGAGCAGGGCGGAAAGAAGAACACGCAGCTGCTCACCGACTTCAAGACCGGCATCGACGACTACACACAGTTCTTCGGCCCCGCTATGACAGTCGGCTTGAAGTTGGGCGGCTATGAAGGCCGTAGCGACTGGCCTCGCCTGTTGGCAAGTGCCGCCATGTCGTACGGCATCATGGCCGGTTTCGTCAACGGTATCAAGTACACAGCCAAGGAGATGCGTCCCGATGGAACCACTGCCAACTCGTGGCCCTCGGGTCACACGGCAACGTCGTTCGTCGGTGCTACGTTGCTCCACAAGGAGTATGGACTCACCCGTTCGCCCTGGTGGTCGGTGGCTGGCTATGGCGTGGCTACGGCAACAGGTGTGATGCGTGTGCTCAACAACCGTCACTGGATCAGCGACGTCATGTCGGGAGCCGGCATCGGTATCATGTCCGGAGAGCTGGGCTATGCCCTTTGCGACCTGATGTTCAAGCAGAAGGGTCTGCTGCGCAACGACCTGGTGCTGGAAAGCGAAAAGCCTTCTTTCTTCAGCATCTCCATGGGTTTGGGCCTTGGCAACAAGGACCTCGAGTTTGAGGATGAGAAAGAGGAAGAGATGGTGGGCATTAAGTTCCGTGCCGCCACAGTGGTCGATGCCGAGGGCGCCTACTTCTTCAATAAGTATATCGGCGTTGGTGGCCGTCTTCGCGTCAGGGCCCAGTCGGCCAAGGACTTCGGTGACTTTGCCGGTTTTGTGGGTGCCGAGGATTTATTAGTCTGGGATGGCCTGCGTCCTCACTACGAGGCTGCCTATCCCGGTGACTACACGGGTGACGAGTATGAGAATCTGTTGAAGTATCTGGGCAAGGTGGGCTATCAGTTAGACTCAGAGAGTGCCATGAATGCCAATGCTCCCGTCACCGACAGCTACGGCATCGTGAAGAGCGACCACATCACCGAGTTCACGGGCAGTGTCGGTGTCTATTTCAACCTGCCACTGGGCACCCACTTCTCACTGGGCACCAAGGCACTTATCGGCCGATCCATCACCCAGGAGCTTGACATCGACGGCCACGCCGAAGGCAACAGGAAGGACATCGCCTACACGATGACGCTCGACAACCGCCCAGGGCACAAGGATACCTTTGGCGACCCCTCCATATCACTCGACAACCTGCAGTACCCCAACAACACGGGTGAGAAATGGACCGACGACTGGGAATACCTCACCATAGGCGCCAAGTCGTCCACCTCGTATGGTACGGGCCTCTCGCTCACCTATCGTTACAAGTCCAATTTCTCCTGGCGCATCTACTGCGACTACGACTATACCCGCAAGGACTTCACGGCCACTTATGACCCCTTCCACTTCGTGCAGAGCAGCATGACCTCTGGTGCCGCCTACCTGGCGGACGCTGCGCTCATGACCTCGACTGACGAATTCGCCGACGGTCTGGGTATGGAGGCCAGAGAATACAAGACTCGCAAGACCATGAACTATTGGACGCTGGGTCTCTCGTTCTTGGTGAACTTCTGAAACAAATAACTCAACTTAAAACATAGAAACAATAAAAAAGAAGTACGTATGGTTGTTCGCCGCCATCCCGGGAACCTAGAATAACCATGCGCGGCACGCCCGTGTTGGTGCTGCTCATGCTGATGTACTATGTGGTGATGGCGCCGCTGGATGCTACGGGCATCGTAGTGGCTATCGTCGCCTGCCTGGCACAGTTGCTGGCATCCGGGGCCGACAAGTATTCATCGCTCTCAGGCGTGGAACTGGTGCGCCGCAAGGTGAAATGTATCTATCTGCAGGGCGGCGTATTCGGCGAGGCCGTCGAGCCTGATTTCAACTTCGCCCAGGGCATCACGTTCGCCAAGACCTTCTTCCAGAACTGGCCGCAGGAGGTCGATATGGTGTTCTCGCCGATGGAGGCAGGACAGGACGTGGAATATACGCCTGGGCAGGTTATTGCCGACGTCTCGTGGACCGATGCACATCCCATCAAGCAGGTCTATATGCAGTGCGACTGCAACACGGGACAGATGATGTGGGACCCGATGGCTGTCATCCAAGCTGTGGAGGGCGACGACCTCTTCACGCTCTCCCCTCGCGGCACCGTCACCCTGACCCCTGATGCCGAGACTATCTTTACGCCCTCGGCCACAGCAAACTGCCGCTACCAGCTGCCTGGCTCCGAAGCGTGGGCAGCGCAAATGCTGGAGAAGATACGCCACGCAAACAAACAAAGATAGATCCTGACATTCTGTGGCACGTTTTCTACCCTCCTCGCCTGCACCCTTGCCATGCGAGAGGCTGGCAGCCAGCGACATGTCGGGCCAGAACCTCACCTCGATCACCTATGACGATGAGAACGCGCAGATATCTGGTGCATATACCGCTAATGGCACTACCCACCTCGTGATCACCAACGATGGTACGACTGTGGCGTCGATCACCATCCAGCGCGGTAGTGGCGGTGACGGCGGCGACGGTTTCGACAAAGACTAAGCGCTTCGCTGGTGAAGAGTGAAAAGCGAAAAAGGGGATGGCAATGGTGCCGGCCCCTTTTCGATTATGTCAAACAATTAGAATCACGGTTGCAATATCTGCAGGAGTTCCTTCATGCCCTCGGAAGCGCCTTTCTGAATCTGCTGGACGCGGCCACCGGCATTGACGGGGTTCGGGTCGATGAGATAGACAGGCACCTCGGGACGGGCATAGTGGAGAAGTCCTGCGGCGGGATAGACCACGAGAGACGTACCTATTATAATAAGGATGTCTGCCAGTGACACCTCCTCGGCGGCAATCGTAATATTGGGCACCGCCTCGCCGAAGAACACGATGTAGGGGCGCAGCAGTGAACCGTCACCAGCCTTCGTGCCAGGCTCAATCTCACAATTGTCGGGCGTGAGCTGCTGGATATAGCGGGGATCGTCGACATCGCGGCTGGAGCACACCTTCATCAACTCGCCATGCAAATGGATGACTCGCGAGGAGCCCGCCATTTCGTGGAGGTTGTCGACATTCTGGGTGACAACCGTCACGTCATAGTTCTTCTCAAGCTCTGCCACGAGGCGATGGCCTTCGTTAGGCTGCACGTTCCAGCACTTCTTGCGGAGCATGTTATAGAAATTAGTCACAAGCGTGGGGTCAGCCAGCCAGCCCTCGTGGGTGGCGACTTTCTGCACGGGATAGTTCTCCCAAAGGCCATCGGCATCGCGGAAGGTCTTCAATCCGCTCTCCACCGACATGCCGGCACCGGTTAATACTACTATCTTCTTCATAAACAACATAAATAATTCCGTGCAAATATACGAATTTTTAGACAAAAGAACAAAAGAAACAAAAAAAAATATGTTCTTATGTACTTATGTCTAAAAATTATTGTAACTTTGCAGCCGATTTTCGAAAATTATACATTATTATTATAGAGAAAGAATGGATAAATTAAGTTATGCCTTAGGACTGGGCATTGGTCAGCAATTGTCGCAGATGGGTGCCAATGACATCAGTGCCGAGGATTTTGCACAGGCCATCAAGGATGTACTGGAGGGCAACGAGCTGAAGGTATCGCACCGTGAGGCCCAGGGCATCGTACAAGACTATTTCCAGAAGCAGGAGCAGAAACTCCAGGCCGAGCGCGCCGAAGCCGGCAAGGCCCATAAGGAGGCTGGTGAGAAGTATCTGGCCGAGAATGCCAAGAAGGACGGCGTCATCACCCTGCCCAGCGGCCTGCAGTATCAGGTGCTGAAAGAGGGCAATGGCAAAAAGCCGAGCGCCAAGGATACCGTGATGTGCCACTATGAAGGTTTTCTCATCGACGGTACGGTATTCGACAGCAGTATCCAGCGTGGCGAGCCCGCCACCTTCCCCTTGCAGCAAGTGATTGCTGGTTGGACTGAAGGTCTGCAACTGATGCAGGAAGGTGCCAAATACCGCTTCTTCATTCCCTACCGCTTAGGTTATGGCGAGGGTGGTGCAGGCAATTCGATTCCGCCGTTTGCAGCGTTGATCTTCGACGTGGAGCTGATACAGGTCGTTTAGAGTTTAGAGTTGAGAGTTGAGAGTTTAGAGTTTAGAGTTTATAGTTTAAAGTTTAGAGTTTAAAGTTTAAAGTTGAGAGTTTAGAGTTTATAGTTTAAAGATAAAGATTATGAAGAAATTAATGTTTGTAGCCGTTATGGCTATTTCAGCAGCTCTTTTCACAGGCTGCGGCAATTCTACTCCGAAGGCCAACCTGAAGAGTGATGTAGACACACTGAGCTATGTATTCGGTATGGCTCGTACACAGGGTCTGAAGGAATATCTTTCTCAGACTGGTGTTGACACTACCTACATGGCTGATTTCATCAAGGGTCTGAACGAGGGTGCTAACTCTGGCGACGACAAGAAGAAGGCTGCCTACTATGCTGGTATCCAGATTGGTCAGCAGATTGCCAACCAGTGGGTAAGCGGCATGAACCGCGAGCTCTTCGGTGATGACTCAACCAAGACCATCTCTCTGAAGAACCTGATGGCCGGTTTCGTAAGCGGTATCAAGAACAATGGTCTGATGACCCTCGACTCTGCCCAGGTGCTGGCTCAGTCGATGATGCAGTCGATCAAGGCCAAGGAGCTGGAGAAATCGTATGGTCCCAACAAGGAGGCTGGCGAGAAGTTCCTCGCTGCCAACAAGACCAAGGAAGGCGTGAAGACCTTGGAGAGCGGTGTGCAGTATAAGGTGATCAAGGAAGGCAATGGCCCCATCCCCGCTGACACTTCACTCGTGAAGGTACACTACGAGGGTAAGACCGTTGAGGGTAAGGTGTTCGACAGCAGCTACGAGCGTGGCGAGCCCATCAACCTGCGTTGTAACCAGACCATCAAGGGTTGGACCGACGCTATGGTTCACATGCCTGCAGGCTCTATCTGGGAAGTCTACATTCCTCAGGATCTCGCTTATGGCGAGCGTGAGCAGGGCGACATTAAGCCGTTCTCTGCCCTGATCTTCAAGATTGAACTGATTGAGGTTAATCCTAAGAAGTAATGAAGAAGGCAATGATATTGGCACTCGCTCTCGTGGCGAGTGCCTCTTTGTTTACAGCCACAGCTGCCAAGAAGAAGACGGTAGTGAAGAACGAGTCGGCAGCAGTAAAAGAGCCTGTAAAGCTGACCAACGGCAGCGACTCGTTAAGCTATGCCGCCGGTATGAGCGTAACTGACGGACTGATCACTTACCTGGTTCAGCAGCAGGGTGTCGACACCGCCTATATCGCTGATTTCGTGAAAGGTTTCCAATTGGTGATCAATGGCGGCAACGACCCGAAGCTGACAGCCTATGCCGCCGGCATGGACATTGGTAAGCAAGTGAAGAACCGCATGATACCCGACATGACCAAGGAGTTTACCGACACACCCGACTCCATCGTACCCTCCCTGCTTTACAGAGGCTTCACCGATGCACTGGTAAAGGATTCCAGCGTATTCAAGCAGGAGGTTGCCGAGCAGTTATTTAAGGACAAGCAGGTTTCAAACAAGGCAGCCAAAGAGGAGAAACTCTATGGGGCCAACCGCGATGCCGGCCGTAAGTTCCTGGCTGAGAATGCCAAGAAAGAGGGTGTGATCACCCTGCCCAGCGGCCTGCAGTACAAAGTACTGGTCAAGGGCGACGGTCCTGTACCCACCATGAACGACAAGGTACAGGTGAACTACGAGGGTCGTCTCGTTGATGGTACTGTATTTGATGCTTCTGCCAAACATGGCGACAAGCCCATTGAGTTCAAGCCCAATCAGGTGATCAAAGGCTGGACGGAGGCGCTGACCATGATGCCTGTGGGTTCTACGTGGCAGCTCTTCATCCCCTACGAGTTGGCCTACGGCGAACGTGACTCCGGCCAGATTAAGCCCTTCAGTGCACTCATCTTCGATGTACAATTAGTGGGCATCGCAGACAAGTAATAAGCAAGTGTGTCACAAAAGTGGCACACTTTTTTACTTTTTCTCCTAAAAAAGTTGCATTATTCAATTATTTTGTTTACTTTTGCTGACAAATTGTAAACGATCGCATCGCATTATGGAGAAAATTGACAATCTGGACAGAAAAATCCTGAGCATTCTCTCAAAGAATGCACGTATTCCCTTCAAGGATGTAGCTGCTGAGTGTAATGTATCACGAGCCGCCATCCACCAACGTGTGCAACATCTGATAGAGGCCGATGTCATCACGGGCAGTGGCTTCGATGTGAACCCCAAGAGCCTGGGTTACAGCACCTGTACCTATGTGGGCATCACCCTCGAGAAGGGCAGCATGTACAAGAACGTGGTGGAGCGTCTGCAGCATATCCCCGAGGTAGTGGAGTGCCATTTCACCACAGGTCCCTACACCATGATGGTGAAGCTATACGCCCGCGACAACGAGCAGCTGATGGAGCTGCTCAATGGTCAGTTGCAGAGCATCCCCGGCGTGGTGGCCACAGAGACGCTGATCTCACTCGAACAAAGCATCAAGCGGGAGATACCCGTCTCGTTCTAAACGGCACCCGTTATGACAGACAGATTCGACTTGCAGGCCCATCTTCGCAATGTCTATGCAAAGTATCCGGCCGCACAGCGACAGCCCATCATCGGCATCACCGGCAACTATGAGGACCTGACCTGCAAACTGGGTCAGGGCTATTACAAATCGGTGGTGGCGGCGGGAGGCGTGCCCATCGTCATCCCCCCAGTGGCCGATACTAACACCCTCGTCAATACCCTCGACCATATCGATGCCCTCATCCTCAGCGGCGGTGGCGACTTCAACCCCCTCTATGGTGGTGAGGAACCCTCGAACCGGCTGCACGATATCAACTCAGAGCGCGACCTACCAGAGCTGATGCTCACGCAGATGGCCTACAACCGTCAGATGCCCATCCTCGGCATCTGTCGTGGTATCCAGACCCTGGCGATGGCCCTTGGCGGCCGCGTGTGGCAGGATATCAATGAGAAGACCGTCACAAAGCATTCGCAGCAGGCGGCCCGCAGCGAGGTGACACATTCGGTGAAGATCGATGAGAACTCACTCCTCCATCAGATGTACCACGAGGACAAGATGTTTGTCAACAGCTTCCACCATCAGGCCGTGCGTGAGACTGGGCCAAAATTCCGCGTCACTGCCAAGTCGCCTGATAATATCATCGAAGCGATGGAGAGCAACGAGTACAAGCCCATCGTCGGCGTACAGTGGCATCCGGAATGCCTGGAAGAGGGTATGCCTCTGTTCCACTGGCTCATTCAGGAGGCACTGGCCTATCATCATGCCCACGAGGTGCACAACCGCGTGCTGACACTCGACACCCATTGCGACACGCCCATGTTCTTCCCGCAGGGCATCCATTTCGACCAGCGAGATTCCAAGATACGCGTTGACCTGCATAAGATGAACGAGGGCCGTCAGGATGCCACCATCATGGTGGCCTATCTGCCCCAGCCAAAAATCGGCGAAACCTTCTCGTCATTGGTCGACTTCGACGTAGCCGGTCCCACGGAATATGCCGACCTCATCTTCGATAAAATCGAGGAAATTGTCAGTCAGAACAAGACCTACTTGAGCATCGCCCGTACCCCTGGCGACCTGTATGAAGACAAACGCAACCGTCGGAAGTCGATCATGTTCGGCATTGAGAACGGTCTGGCCCTCAACGGTCAGTTGCAGAACCTGCAGCATTTCGCCCAGCGCGGCGTTGTGTATATGACGCTCTGCCACAATGGCGACAACGATATCTGCGACTCTGCCCGTGGCTGCAACACTCACGGGGGCGTGAGCCGTTTCGGCGAACAAGTCATCCGCGAGATGAACCGTCTGGGCATCATGGTCGACCTGAGCCACGCTTCGGAAAAGAGCTTCTACGATGCCCTCGACATCAGCAGCACGCCTATTGTGTGCAGCCACTCCAGCTGCAAAGCCCTCTGCGACCATCCGCGCAACCTCACCGACGACCAGATGCGCGCCCTGGCCTCGAAAGGCGGTGTGGCACAGACCACACTCTATCCGGGCTTCCTGAAGAGCGACGGGGAGGCCACCATCATGGATGCCATCGCCCATCTGGAGCACGCCATCAAAATCATGGGCATCGACCATGTGGGCCTCGGCACCGATTTCGACGGTGACGGAGGCGTGACTGGTCTCGCTGACAGCAGCGAACTCATCAACTTCACCCGTCAGCTACTGGCCCGCCGCTACAGCGAGCGCGACATCCAGAAGATCTGGGGCGGGAATTTCCTTCGTGTCATGTCATTGGTGCAGAAGAAGGTTTAGTTTACAGTTTATAGTTTACAGTTTACAGATGAATACTAAAAATATTAATAAGGTGCCTGCAGGCGTATTCTACTTACTCCTACCCTCCTTACTCCTTCTCTCCTTTTCTTCCTGCGGACTTCGTAAACAGACTGCTACAGAGACAGAGACCATAACAGCCGTAGGCCCTGCCTTCAATGCCGACAGCGCCTATCTGTTCTGTCAGCAGCAGTGTGATTTCGGTCCACGGACCATGAACAGCAAAGCCCACGACCTCTGTGAACAGTGGATTATCAGCAAGTTCAAGGGCTACGGCATGACCGTCATTCCCCAGAAGTGCGAACTGAAAGGCTACGACGGCACAACCCTGCACAGCACAAACATCATAGCCAGCTACAAGCCTGAACTCACAGACCGTATTCTGCTCTGTGCCCACTGGGATTGTCGCCCCTGGGCAGATAACGACCCTGATGAGGCCAACTGGAAAAAACCTGTTCTCGCAGCCAATGATGCCGCCTCCGGTGTCGCCGTCATGCTTGAAATAGCCCGGCTCCTGTCTTCTGACGCCCGAGAGCTGACGCCCGACTCCTGTCTTCTGTCTCCTTCTCTCGGCGTAGATTTTATCTGTTTCGATGCAGAAGACTACGGTTTTCCCCAATGGGAAACTATCGACGACCCTGGCAACACCTGGGCCTTAGGCTCCAAATACTGGGCCGAAAATCCCCATACCTCAGGCTACAAAGCCCGCTACGGCATCTTGCTCGACATGGTGGGCGGTCAAGGGGCGCAGTTCTATCAGGAGATCATGTCGAAGCACTATGCCAAGCATATTGTCGACAAGGTTTGGCGAGCCGCCTCTGTGGTGGGCTACGGCAGCAGTTTCCCCATGGCGGAGGGCGGTGCCATCACCGACGATCACATCCCGGTAAACACCACGGCTAATATCCCTTGCATCGACATTATCCCCCACTACCCCAACTGCGAACAGAGCAGCTTCGGTCCCACTTGGCACACCGTGAATGACGATATGGCTCACCTCGACAAGAACACGCTCCTTGCCGTTGGCCAGACTATCATCCAGGTGTTGTTCTCTGAAAAATAAGGCTACGCTTAGTCGTGCAGGATCATCGCTGACTGAGGTGCAACCAGAGCACGACGACCGAAGAGCTTATCAGTCGAAGCCTCGTTGATCTCACCCTTCTGGCAGACAATGGTGTACATGGCCTTGGGGAGGTCGACAGCAGCCTGCTCACGGTTGGCATTGAGGATGACAACTATATTGCGCCAGTCATCGCGACCTGCATAGTCCTTCAGACGGAAGGCCACCACCCCCTTGGGGGCATCAAGGAATTCCAGATGCTTTCTCACCAGATGGGCATCACCGAGGCGGAAGGCCGGATGGTGCTTGCGGAGGGCGATCAGGTCCTGATAATATTTGAAGACCTTTGGATAACGTTCGAGATTCTTCCAATCAAGCTGGTTGATGCTGTCGGGGGATTCAAAACTATTATGCACACCCTTCTTGCTACGCAGCAGTTCCTCGCCAGAGAGCATAAACGGCACACCCTGAGAAGTGAAAACGGCAGTTTGTGCCAGCAAGTCGAGACGAATCAGTTCCTCATCGCTGATACCGGGAATACTGGACTTCAGGCGGTCGACAAGACACATATCATCGTGACAGCTGACGTAGGACATCATCTGCGTGGGCTCTATGGCCCAAGGGGCTTTTGAATAATTGACCTTCGACATATCCACCTGCGGATGGGCGATGGCTCCCACGATGCCGAACTTCAGGCTCTCCTCGCAATCGGGCACACCCGCTAAGAAACCACCCTTCGTATCATCGTCGAAAGGCCCGCGCAGGGCATCGCGGATCTCATCGGAGAAAGCTGCGATACGAGGCATCTTCGGGATATTCGCCTTGACGCCAAGCTGTTCGGTAGGCAGCGCACACTGCCCGGCGCTCCAGCCTTCGCCATAAATAAATATGGTGGGATCGATGGCATCGACCGCTTTGCGTATCTCGTTCATCGTCCCGATATCGTGACAGCCCATCAGATCGAAGCGGAAACCGTCGATATGATATTCATTGATCCAGTATTTCACCGACTCAATCATGAACTTCCGCATCATCGGCTGGTCAGAGGCCGTCTCATTGCCGCAGCCGGAGCCGTTGGAGTATTGTTTCGGAGAACTCGGAGTAGTCGGAGTCATCCGATAATAATAATCAGGGTAGGTGCGCTGGAAGTTCGAGTGCTCGATGTCGTAGGTATGGTTATAGACCACATCAAGGATGACAGCGATACCAGCCTTGTGAAGGGCCTGCACCATCTGCTTGAACTCGAGGATACGGCACATGGGGTCATAGGGATTGGTTGAGTAGCCACCCTCGGGCACGTTATAGTTCACAGGGTCGTAGCCCCAGTTGTATTGCGGCGTGTTGAGACGAGTCTCATCCACAGAACCATAATCGTAGCTGGGCAGGATATGGACGGCATTCACACCCAACGCCTTCAGATGATCAATGGCCCAGGGCTCCGTCAGGGCGAGGAACTTACCCGGATGTCCGGCATCCTTACGGGCGATGGAGAAGTCACGATGGTGCATCTCATAGACCACAAGGTCGGCAGGCGACTTGATGACGGGGTGCGCATCACAGCACCAGTCTTCCGGATCTGTCTTCACCAGATTAACGATGGCGCCTCGCTGGCCATTCACGCCCACGGCCTTGGCAAACACGCCAGGACACTCGCCTTTACCCATATCAAAGGTATAGAACCTGCCCAAGAGGTTGCCCTTGACCTCAGCTTTCCAAAGATCAGCCTTGTCAGTACGCTTCATCTGAACGGTCTTAATGGGCTTGCCACCGATGCCATCCTTATAGATTCGCACCACGACTCGCTTGGCCGTAGCGGGGGCAAAGAGTTGGAACGTCGTGGCCTCGGGACCACAGTCTACCTCGTTGAAACTGAAATCCTGTGCCTGAGTTATCACTGTAGTCATTGCCAATAGAATTGCGAATAAGATTCTTCTCATTTTCTTTGAATATTTACGATTTTCGCCACAAAGATAAGGATTTTTTTAGACAAAAGAACAAAAGAAACATAAAAAATTATGTTCTTATGTATTTATGTCTGAAAAAAAATGTATCTTTGCGCTGTGCAAACGATAGAAAATGATGATGAGACGACTGCTGACCTTCCTTATGGTACTGTTTCCAACAGTTCTGATTGCCCAGCAAGTGGACATAGAATCGCGCTACAGGCAGATCGACGAGGCCATTGCCGAGTCGCCCCGCTATGTAGCTTTGCGCGAGGCTAAGATCACGGCAGCTCGTCACGCCTTTAATCAGACCAGCGGGAAGCAAAAATACGAAGAGGGATATCGTCTCTACGAACTCTATCGTCCCTTCGTGAGCGACTCCGCCATCTATTTCCTCCGTCAGTGCATTGCCTTGGCAGAACAGCAGGGCGACCATGCTGCGTCAGTACGTTGCCGTTCGCAACTGGCCATCCGCTGCTCGAACATCGGCCTCTACGACGAGGCCCTGAATATTCTCGACTCTATCCGTATAGGCAATGGTCTCGACAAACTGGTACTCGGCACCTATTACGAAGCCTATAACAATGTCTACGGCGAACTCAGCTACTACACCCGTCTCGACGATATGCGCCAGCTCTATCAGCAGAAGGAGCAGTACTACAAGCAGCTGATGTTCGACCATCTGCCAGCCACCAGCGAAGCCTGCCTGCTCCGTCGTGAACAGACTGCCCAGGCCGAAGGCGACCTGAAGACAGCGATGGCCATCAACGACGAATGGATGAAAACGGTGGAGCCAGGCAGTCATCCCTATGCCCTGACCGCCCTCTACCGCTATATCGAATACAAGCTTCAGCGCGATACCACCCAAATGATGTACTGGCTGACGGAATCAGTGCTCGCCGACATTCGTAATGCCGCCATGGATCAGGGATCGATGTGGGAATTGGCCAACGAACTGATGCTCATGGGCGACGTGGACCGCGCCTCACGCTACATCAGCTTTACCAGCGACTGTGCCAACCGCTATGGCTCACGTCAGCGCAACTGGCAGATAGCCCCGCTGTTGTCGCATATCGCCAACGAATACAAGTCACAGAGCGAGCATATTACCTCGCAATTGTGGGGGGCGCTTGCCGTGATCAGCATCCTGGCCCTGCTACTGTTGGGAGCCTTGTTCTTTGTACATCGACGCAACACACAGTTACACACCGCTCGTAACGACCTGAAGATCTCGAACGACGAACTGGCATCGGCCAACAGTCTGCTCGCCGCACAGAAAGACGAACTCGCCGCCCTCAACTCTCAACTTTCAACTCTCAACTCTCAACTTACGGAGAGCAACCGCGTGAAAGAGGAATACATCGGCCGCTTTATGAGCCTTTGTGCGCAGTATATTGACAAGCTCGACAACTATCGTAAGATGGTGAACAAGAAGATGAAGAACAAGGAACTCGAGGAGTTGTTCCGGATATCGAAGTCGACGGAACTGAAGGAGAAGGAACTGGAAGAGCTCTATGAAAACTTCGATACCGTATTCCTGCACCTCTTCCCCAATTTCATCGACGACTTCAATGCCCTGTTGCAGCCAGAGATGCAGATTCATCCCAAGGAAGAGAACCGGCTGACAACCGACATCCGGATCTTCGCCCTGATCCGATTAGGGTTTGAGGATTCGTCGAAAATCGCCGAATTCCTGCATTACTCCGTGAACACCATTTACAACTACCGCGCCCGCATCAAAAACGGGGCCCTTGGCAACCGCGAACAATTCGAAAACAAGGTGAAAACCCTGTAAAAGGGCATTAATTGTAAAAAATACACCTCTATATTCCGTCCACTCTTTTTGAGGACTTGCAAATATGTAAGTCGCTCATTACTATGTATATACATATTTGAACGTGACAAAATCATCCACTTTTCAATTCACCTTTAAAAATTGTATTGGCTTTTTTCATAATTTTGCACCGTCGAAACATCCAACCGACAAATCATCAATTACAATATTAATAATTAACTAACAAAGTATGAAAAAAAGCAGGTATCTATGGTTGTTATTGGCACTGATGGTGTCAATGGTAACACGAGCCCAAGGCATCTTGGGAACTGTGACAGACGAGTATGGGGAGCCCATTATCGGAGCCTCCGTCGTCGAGAAAGGTAATCCTCAGAATGGCAGTATCACCGACTTTGACGGAAATTTCAACGTCAAAGTGAACGAAGGTACAACCATTGTTATTAGTTACATCGGCTACGTTACTCAGGAACTGAGCGCCACCAGAGGCATGAAAGTCGTGCTGAAGGAAGACGCCCAGACGCTGCAGGACGTAGTGGTGATTGGCTATGGTGTTCAGAAGAAGAGCGTGGTCACCGCCTCTATCGCAAAAGTCTCTGCTGAGGATCTAGATGGTAAGACCCGTCTGCGTGCCGAGGATGCCCTGAAGGGTATGGCAGCCGGTGTGAACGTTACTTCCGCTTCTGGCCAGCCAGGCTCTAAATCCATGATCCGTATCCGTGGTATCGGCACTATCAACAACTCCGAACCTCTTTACATCATTGACGGCATGCCCACCGACCAGAACGGTATGGAGAGTGTGAACCCCGGCGATATCGAGAGTATCGAAGTGCTGAAGGATGCTGCCTCGGGCGCTATCTACGGTGCCCGTGCCGCCAATGGTGTTATCCTCGTGACCACCAAGAAGGGTAAGATGGGCAAGGCCTCTATCAACTACAACTTCTCATATGGTTGGCAGAGCGCTTGGAAGAAGCGCGACGTAACGGGTGCTACAGATTATGCTATATTGCAGAACGAACGTGCCGTACAGAACGGCTCGGCTCCTCTTTATGCCGACCCGTACAACCTGACCGATGCCAATGGCAACAAAATAACCGGATTCGGTACCGACTGGCAGGATCTACTCTTCAACGACAATGCACCTATCGTGCAGCACGATGTGAGCATCAGCGGAGCTTCTGAGAAGTTGAACTACTACCTCTCATTAGGCTACTTCACCCAAGACGGTATCGTCGGCGGAAACTACGGACAATCTAACTACGACCGTCTGACCATCCGCTCGAACAACCAGTTCAACCTTTTCGACGACTCGAAGGAGCGCAACTTCCTGAACAAACTCGACTTGGGTGCGAACCTTTCTTATATGCGCGTGCATAACACTGGTATCGATGCCAACTCCACATGGGGCTCTCCCCTCGGTTCGGCACTCTATCTGGCCCCCATACTGCCTGTAACGCTGAATAAGGACGGTATCGGTGGCGATATGATTGACCGCTACTCAGCCTACAACCTGTATACCGATGCCAACGGCAATCCTTATACCATCCCCAACTTCGTAGGCTCATATCAGGAACAGAACAACCCCATCGCCATGATGCAGGGCAATCCTAACAAGAACTGGAGCCATAAGTTCATGCCTAAGTTCTCTATCGACCTGCAGCTGTTCGACGAACTGAAGTACCACTTCACCTATAGTGCTGAACTATCTTTCTGGGGCTACGATGCAGCCACCTTACAGAAGTACTATCTCTCAGGCAACAACAATGCCGACCACACCTCTGCCACATCGTATAAGGGCAACAACACCACCTGGCAGATAGAAAACACCCTGACCTATGATAAGATCTTCGGCAAGCATACCATCGGAATCGTGCTCGGTCAGAGTGCCTTAAAGTTCAAAGGTGACGAATTGGGCGGTTCACACTGGAACCTCGTCAACACCGAAAAGCCATCAATCAACTACACCACTGGTGGTGATCTGGAACTCACTACCGATGCAGACGGCAAGGTGACTGGTGCCAAGAGTCTTGTTAGCGCATGGGGCGGTCCTTATACAGAACATCGCCTAAGTTCACTCTTCGCACGTTTCAGTTATAACTACGACGAAAAATACATGATCCAGGCTACCATCCGTCGCGACGGTTCAAGCCGCTTCGGCTCAAACAACAAATACGGAACGTTCCCATCAGCCTCTATCGGATGGAACATCATGAACGAGGAATTCATGAAAGACACCAACGACTGGCTCACCAACCTGAAACTTCGTGCCAGCTGGGGTAAGAACGGTAACGACAATATCGGTGACTTTGCCTACACCACTCTGACAGCCCTGGGTGCCAGCAGTAACTACTATTATGGCCGAACAGCCACAATGACCTATGGTTCTAAGGCCAACCGACTGGCCAATGAAGACCTGAAGTGGGAGGAGAGCGAGCAGACCGATATCGGACTCGATTTCGGTTTCTGGAACAACAAGCTGACTTTCAGCGTTGACTACTATATCAAGAATACCAACGGCATGATCATCGAGATGCCCATCGCCAGTTACGTCGGCGAGGAACGTCCGCTGGCCAACGTCGGTGACATGAAGAATAGCGGTTGGGAGTTCGAACTGGGCTACAAGTGGAACGTTGCCGATGCTCACTTTGCCATCAAGGGCAATGCCTCCTATCTGAAGAACGAGCTGAAGAACCTCGGTAATGACACCGGATTCCTGAACTACGGCATCAGCCAGTTCAGCGATGGCGGTACCCGCGCTGAGAACGGACAGCCATTCCCCTTCTTCTATGGCTATAAGACCGACGGTATCATTCAGAATGCTGCTGAGGCCGCTGCATACAACGCCAAGTACGGTACCAACAAGCAGCCAGGCGACTTCCGTTTCGTAGATACGAATGATGATGGAAAAATCACTTCTGACGACCGTACCAATATCGGTAACGGTGTTCCCGACTGGACCTTTGGTCTGAACTTCGACGCAGAGTGGAAGGGCTTCGACCTGGGCATCTTCTTCCAGGGTGTGAGCGGAGCCGACGTCTTCGATGCCACTTACCGTCAGGATATCGCCTCGGGCAACTATCCCACTTGGGTGCTTCAGCGCTGGACAGGTGAAGGCACCTCTAACACAGTACCAACACTAGGTAATTCGGAGAACTGGGTCTGCAGCGACATGTATATCCAGGACGGCAGCTACCTGCGCCTGAAGAATATCACGCTTGGCTATACCTTGCCACGCAACCTCACCAAGAAGATCAACATCAGCCGCCTGCGCATCTATGCCCGTGCTGAGAATCTCTTCACATGGACTAAGTACTGGGGCTTCGACCCGGAAATCGGTTCCGGCTCCACCTCTCTCGGTGTAGACTATGGAGTATATCCACAGGCTCGTACCTACACCCTCGGATTTAACATCTCATTATAATTGATAATTGAAAATTGATAATTGATAATTATGAATACTAAGCATATTTCTATCATAGCAGGTTTCTGTACAGTAGCTTTTGCGCTGGCATCCTGCAGCGATGATTTCCTTGAGGTGAAAAATCCAACAGGTGAGCCTCTGGAGGAATACTATACAACAGAGGAGACTCTGAACGAGGCCCTCACATCGGCCTATGCGCCACTGCACTGGCCTGACTGGGATAACGTGGCCTACAACGACCTGACCGTAGACGGTGAGATTATGGGCGACGACTTCTGGGTAGGCGGTTCCCATGCCACCGACAATGAGCACTGGCATAAGCTCTTCAATTATGAGGGCAGCGGCAACTATACACTTGCCACCCTATGGGGTGACTTCTACAGCGGCATCAAGCGTTGTAACGATGCTATCAAGTATGCAGGTTGGGAAGGCAAGGCGAGTGACAGCTTCCGTAAGTCGATGGAGATGCAAGCACGTCTGTTGCGCGTGTACTACTATAATATTCTGTGGCACTACTACGGCAACGTACCCTTCTATCTAGAGAATCTCTCACTACCATATACCGCTCCACAGTTGTCAGCAGATGAGATATACAACAATCTGTTGCCCGAGCTGGAGGAGATTATTGCATCCAATGTACTGCCCATGCGCTGGGAGGCTTCTGAGAGCGGACGCGTAAGCCAGGCTTTCGCCTATATGCTCTATGCCGAGATGGTGATGTATCAAAACGACTCGGCTCGCTATCCCCAGGCCCTCAATTACATGAAGCAGATCATCAGCGACTCCAGCTATTCACTTAACCCAAGTTTCTACGACCTCTGGCAGGAGAGTGGTGAGTGGTGTTCTGAAAGCATCTTCGAGATCAACTACAACGACGACCAGGCACAGCGAGACTGGGGTAAAGCAGCCCTGAATGCCGGCGGTACCGTATTCCCCACACTCTGCTCACCCAACGGCTGGGGCGGCGGTGAAGGCTGGGACAGCGGAAACGACGGCTGGGGATTCCTGCCTTGCAAGGTAGAAACCTATAATATGTATGCCGAGAACGACCTGCGTCGTGATGTTACTATCTGGGACGTTCGTGGTTACACTTATACAGAGCGTTATCAGGACACTCACCTCTGGCACGGAAAGTATCGTCCACAGTCAGACAACAACAAGGACTGTCCGACTTCGAAGAACCTCAACTATAACAACAACAAGCGCATCTATCGCTATGCTGAGACCCTGTTGAATGCAGCTGAATTGCTGCTTCAGACTGGTGGCAATGCTGCAGAAGCTACAGGTTATGTGAACGAGGTTCGCGCTCGTGCAGGTTTGGATAATCTCTCCAACGTCACCATCGACGATATCTTCACAGAACGTCACTTAGAGTTCTGTGGCGAGGGCAAACGTTACTTCGACCTCGTACGTGCTGAGGGTATCGCAGGTGCTACCCAGAAGGCCTCAACTGTACTTGTACCCGACAGCTACGGCTATCGCACCAACTCTTGGACACCAAGTAAGAAGCACATTCCTCTGTCGCAGAGTGAACTCGATGCTGACCCAACGCTGGTGCAGAATAACTACTAAGATTGAAGAATTGAAAAAAAAAGAATTGAAGTTATATGAAGACGAAAAAATATAATAAGGTAGTGGCAGGAGTATCCTCTTACCTCTTACTTCTTACATCTTACCTCTTTTTTGCCTGCTCACCTGATGAATTCAGTGGTGCAGACCCCAATGGACTCCCAACAGTTAGCGGTGTTGACTTCAACATCAGCGTGGATCAGGAGACCAACCAGATGATTGCTACCTATACGCCACAGGCTGGTACATACCCCGTGTGGATCCTCAATGGCAACACATACTCTACCCTACAGGAGGTAGGTTATCAGAACCCCGAGGCAGGTACCTATACCATCGATCTGAAGTTAGGTAACCGCAATGGTTTCAGCCAGGGTGTGGTCAGCAAGACATTCACCTTCAACGAGACCAAGATCGACTATAGTGCTGACTTCCGTAAGATTACCGGTAAGGAGTGGCGCTTCGCCAACAAGGAAGTAGGTCACCTGGGTTGTGGCCCTGCAGGAACTACAGGTACAGAATGGTGGTCGGCTCAGCCCGATGACAAGAAAGACTTCGGTATGTACGATGACCGCATTACCTTCACAGCCGACACCCGCAAGGGCGGCACCTTTACCTACAATGCAGGTGAGGACGGCAAGACTTATGTGAACACCGGTACAACCAAGTGGGGTTCGGAAGCCGCCGACTTCGACGCAACCATCGGCAATCAGACCTCCAGCTGGAGCTTCGAGGTTTACGATTGGGAGGATGCTGACGGTAATGTAACCAAGCAGACCTACATCCAGTTGGCTGCCAATACTGCATTCCCATATATCTCAAGCGATGCGCAATACGAAAATCCAAAGTTCCGCATCGAAACGCTTACTGCCAAGAAGTTGGTCTTGGTGTATGAAACCCCTGATCGCAGCATCGCATGGCACTTTATCTTCACCAGCGAGGAAGCAGAGAAGGAATGGGCCGGTTTTGATGCCAACAGCGACTTCAACATGTGGAAGGGTATCACCCCAACTATGTCGTTCTACTATAATCCTGATCCAGGTTGGGGTAACGACCAGACTGCAGCCTTCGAGGCCCTCTTCAAGGGTGGCAACAACGACTACAGCGTAACTATTCCTCAGGAGTGTTTCTCTGAGTGGCAGGCACAGGTTCACTTCCACACCAATCTGACAACTTCTGCTGCTGTCAACTATGACTTCTCTTGTATCTTCAATAGTGATCGCGACATCGAGGGTGTCGTCGTGAAGCTGACTAATGAGGATGACTCAGAGGCAATCATCGACGAACACAATATCAAGTTGAAGGCTGGTGAGGACTATATTTTCTGGGTCAGCAACGTACCTGGTAAGGACCTGAATCCCGTGAAGTTAGTGATGGACTTCGGTCACGCTACGGGCGAAACCAATATCAGCATTACCGACATCGTACTGAAGGATCACGCCAATGACGATGGCACAGTTCCACCAAATGACAATCCCGATAATCCTGATGCACCTAAGATGGACTGGGACTACGAGAGTAGCGCTAACCTTTGGAAGGCTGTTGATGACGGCACACTGTTCGACACATTCGGCTATTGGTTTGCTAACGATGGCTGGAGTCAGATTCCTAATGATGAGGCTACACATAGCGGCGACGCCTACGAGATTACGCTTCCTGAGGGGATGGGTGGTAGCCAATGGCAGGGTCAGTTCCACATCGACACCAAGCTTACCGCCAGTGCATCGAAGGCATATAACTTCTACCTCGTCATGGAGGCAGATAACGATTGCTCAGGTGTAACCATCAAGCTTACCGACTCAGGTGACACGAACTTCTTCTGCGAGGGACGCCACGACGTGAAGGCCGACGAGCCATTCATCTTCAAAGTGGAAGGTGCAACGCTCAAGGAAGGTAAGGATGCCGAGTCCATCCGTCTGTTCTTCGACTTTGGCGGCTCACCAGCTGGTACTCACATTAAGATCAGTAAGATTTACTTCGAGGAGGCAGTCGTGCTGAACTACGATGATGCCAGCAACCTGTGGAAGGGTGTTGACGATGGCACTGTAGGCAGTTCGTTCGGTTACTGGTTTGCTAACGACAGCTGGAGCGAAATCGCCCACAACGAGTGCAAACACAGTGGTGACACCTATGAGATATTGCTTCCAGAGGGAATGGGTGGTAGCCAGTGGCAGGGTCAGTTCCACATCGACACCCAGCTCACTGCATCTGCATCAAAGCAGTATCACTTCCAACTGGTTATTGAGGCTGATGCCGACTGCCCAGGTGTGACTATCAAGCTCACCGACGCTGGCGATACCAACTTCTTCTGCGAGGGTCGTCATGACATCAAGGCCGACGAGCCATACGTTTACACGCTGAAGAATGCGACGCTGAAAGAAGGAACCGACGCATCTGCCATCCGCTTGTTCTTCGACTTCGGTGGCTCACCTGCCGGTGCTAACGTCAAGATCAGCAAAATCATCTTCAAAGAAGCATAATGAAACGATTCATGTTTAATACAATACTGCTCTCTCTTACCGTGGCCCTTTGGGGCTGCGGTGGGAGTGGAGACGATCCAGAACCCGATGCGCCTACGATCACCACTTCGATGGAGGCCATCAACGCGCCTGCTACTGGAGGCAACTATACCATCAACGTGACCACCACAGGCAAGGAATGGGGCGTATATACTGAGGGTGACTTCGTGAAGGTTACAGCCAATTACACATCAAACTCAGTATCTGTCACTGTCGACGAGAATCCCAACACCTCAACCCGTACAGGCAATGTTGTCATTATGTCGGGTATAGCCCGTAAGAGCATCAGCGTGAATCAGGCCGCTGCCGAGAAGTCGGCTTACAATGCCCCTGACGGTTATACGCTGGTGTGGCAGGACGAATTCGAAACAGGTTCGTCGCTGAACCAGAACGACTGGACCCACGAGGTACAGAAGTCAGGCTGGGTCAACAATGAACTGCAGAACTATGTAAACCAAAAAACGCCTGATGGTGCATTGGTAACACAGATCAAAAATGGTGCGCTACACATTACCGCCCTGAAAGAGAACGGAAAGGTTTACTCGGGTCGTGTCTACGCTCACGTGAACGAGGGTTGGCAATATGGCTATTTCGAGGCCAGCATCAAACTGCCGAAGGGCAAGGGTACATGGCCCGCCTTCTGGATGATGCCTGTAGGCAACGACTGGAACACCAATCCTTGGCCAATGTGTGGTGAGATAGATATCATGGAAGAAGTGGGCTGTGTACCTAACGAGGTTTCCTCTTCTATCCACACGCAGGATTACAACCACACCAAGAATACGCAGAAGACTCACGCTATGACTATCTCTAAGGCCGAGGGTGAGTTCCATACGTATGCTTTGTTGTGGACTGCTGACGAAATCACGACATACGTTGATGGCATTGTACAGCTGCACGTCACGAAGACTGCACTTGGTAGCGGTCATAATCAGTGGCCTTTCCATTATGCCTTCTATCCCATTTTTAATCTCGCATGGGGTGGTTCATGGGGTGGCATGAACGGCGTAGACGAATCTGCCCTGCCCTGCACGATGGAAGTAGATTACATCCGCGTCTTCCAGAAGAAGTAAAAGTTGTCTTAGTTGTCAAAGTTGTCGTTAATTAAGAATATGAGAAAGTTTATAATTTTCATTTGTTGTATATCATTCAGCCCTATGCTTGCCCAACAGTTGCCAAAGTATCTTGATGAAAACATCCCTGTAGAGCAGCGTATCGACGATGCCCTGAGCCGGATGACGCTCGATGAGAAGATTGCGGTGATCCATGCGCAGTCGAAGTTCTCGAGTCCTGGCGTGAAGCGCCTTGGCTTCCCCGACCTCTGGACGGACGATGGTCCTCACGGTGTGCGTCCTGACGTGCTCTGGGACGAGTGGGTACAGGCTGGACAGACCAATGATTCATGTGTGGCCTTCCCTGCCCTCACCTGTCTGGCAGCCACTTGGAATCCCGAGATGGCATCACTCTACGGCACATCGTTGGCAGAAGAGGCACTCTACCGCAACAAAAGCGTGATCCTCGGTCCTGGTGTGAACATCAACCGTACCCCGCTGGGAGGCCGTAACTTTGAGTACATGGGCGAAGACCCTTACCTGGCCTCACAGATGGTGGTGCCCTACGTTCGGGGACTGCAGTCGAAGGGTGTGGCGTCGTGTGTGAAGCACTATGCCCTCAACAACGATGAGGAGTACCGTCATCAGGTGAATGTCATCGTCAGCGACCGTGCCCTCCACGAAATCTACCTGCCAGCCTTCCGTGCTGCTGTGCAGGAAGGTGGTGCCTGGGCCATCATGGGTGCCTACAACCTCTACAAAGACCAACACAATTGTCATAATAACATCCTCCTGAACAAGATCCTGAAGCATGACTGGGGCTTCGATGGCGTGGTCATCAGCGACTGGGGCGGCTGTCACAACACTGAGGAAGCTGTCACCAACGGCCTCGACCTCGAGTTCGGCACATGGACCGATGGTCTGACGATGGGACGTACCAATGCCTACGACAGCTATCACATGGCGGAGGCCTATAAACGCCTCATCAAAGAAGGGAAGTTCACCACGAAGGAACTGGATGAAAAAGTGCGCCGTGTATTGCGTCTGTTCTATCGCACCACAATGAACAAGAACAAACCCTATGGATTCCTTTGTTCCGAAGCCCACTACGCTGCCGCACGGAAGATTGCACAGGAAGGCATTGTGTTGTTGAAAAATGAAGGAGTCAGGAGACAGGAGTCAGAAGACAGGAGTCAGAAGGCTGCGCCTTTGCTGCCGCTGGATAAGTCAAAAGCACAGCGCATCCTTGTGGTGGGCGAGAACGCCATCAAGATGATGACCGTAGGTGGTGGATCATCTTCCCTCAAGGTCCAGCACGAGATCCTCCCCCTCGACGGGTTAAGTGAAAAGTTAAAAGTGAATAGTGAAAAATTTGCTACCGCTATCGATTATGCCCGTGGCTACGTGGGCGACACCATCCAGAGCTTCGACGGTGTGACTGTAGGCCGCAGCCTCCGCGAGAGCCGCTCACAGGCCGAACTCACTGCCGAGGCAGTAGAGAAGGCCAAGCAGGCCGATGTCGTCATCTTCTTCGGTGGCCTGAACAAGAGCGACTTCCAGGACTGCGAAGGTCATGACCGTAAGCAGTACGACCTGCCCTATGGTCAGAACGAACTCATCGAGGCACTCGTGGCTGCGAATCCCCGTCTGGTATATGTCAATATCAGCGGCAATGCCGTCGCCATGCCGTGGGCCGATAAGGTGCCGGCCATCTTACAGGGGTGGTTCCTCGGTTCAGAGGCCGGCAATGCCATTGCCGATGTCCTCTTCGGCGATGCCAATCCCTCCGGAAAGCTGCCCTACACCTGGTACCAGCAGCTCGACGACTGTGGGGCGCACGCTTTGAAGGCTTTCCCTGGCACCTGGCGCGACGACTACAAAATCATCGACGAGGAATATAAGGAGGACATCTATGTCGGTTACCGTTGGGCTGACAAACAGAAAATCCGTCCGCTCTTTGCCTTTGGCCATGGCCTCAGCTACACCACCTTTAAAATAGGCAAGGCCACTGCCGACAAGCAAGAACTGACGACAGATGACAAGATTACCTTCACTGTACCCATTACGAATACTGGCACTGTGGCTGGTGCTGAAACCATCCAACTCTATGTCAACGATCTTCAGAGTTCAGTTGAGCGTCCTATCAAGGAACTCAAAGCTTTCCGCAAGGTCTTCCTTGAGCCGGGCGAGACCCAGCAGGTATCGCTTACTCTTGACAAGAGCGCCCTTAGCTTCTACGACGATCAGACAGGCCAGTGGACGGCTGAGCCTGGCGAATTCAAGGCCCTCATAGGAACATCATCAAAAAACATCGTTAGTGATTATAAGTTTAGATTAAAGTAATGAATTAGTTAGTTAGTAATTGTTTTTTCATCGGAACACAACGTCAAGAAGCCGGACTCTGTGAAGAATCCGGCTTTCTCATGAATCAGAGTCTCATCCCTCACATTTTCTTCGGGATGGGTTAGATGTTATTTCGCGATGAGCGAGATGGCGAAGCCGCCACCAGGGGCTTCTTGGATTTTGAGCGTTTGACCAGCCTTCACCTCCTTCTTGGTGATAGTGTAAGCTTGCGGATTGGTCTCGTAGTGAGCATCCTTCGCATCAGCGTAGATGGTACAATCGTACTTGCGACCTTTGTCGAGGAAGTCAAGCTTGACGATGGCAGTATGTCCGTTCTCGTCGCACTTGCCACCCACGAACCAGTTGTCGGTACCCTTGGCCTTGCGGGCAACGGTGATGTAGTCGGCAGGCTCTGCCTCAAGGTAACGACTGTCGTCCCAGTCGCACGCCACATCGCGGATGAACTGGAAGGCATCGTCGAACTTCTCGTAGTGCTCAGGCAGGTCGGCAGCCATCTGTAGGGGCGAGTACATCGTCAGGTAAAGGGCCAGCGAGCCTGCGATGGTGATGCGTGCCCACGACGTGTTGTTACTCCATTCAGAAAGCTTTGTGACGAAGATACCTGGGGTATAGTCCATCGGACCGCCCTGCAGACGAGTGAACGGCAGGATGCAGGTATGATCGGGACGCGAACCTCCAAAGGCCTCATATTCCGTGCCGCGAGCACTTTCGTTGCCCACAAGGTTCGGATAAGTGCGGCAGAGACCTGTGGGACGTGTGGCCTCATGGGCATTCACCATGATATGGTGCTTGGCAGCCTCTTTGACCACATAGAGGTAGTGGTTGTTCATCGACTGCGAGTAATGATGATCACCACGAGGAATGATGTCACCCACATAACCCGTCTTCACAGCATCGTAGCCATACTTGTTCATCAGCTGGAAAGCCTGTTCCATGTGACGCTCGTAATTCTGAGTCGAGCTGCTGGTCTCGTGATGCATCAGCAGCTTGACGCCTTTTGAATGGGCATAGTCGTTAAGCATCTGGATGTCGAAATCGGGATAAGGCGTCACGAAGTCGAAGACATCACGCTTCCACATGTTCGCCCAGTCCTCCCAACCGACGTTCCAACCCTCTACCAATACCTCGTCGAGTCCGTTCTTGGCAGCGAAATCGATGTAGCGCTTCACCTTCTCGTTATTGGCCGCATGACGACCATTGGGCTTCGCCAATTGATAATTGATAATGGATGATGGAGAATTGGGGAAAGCATCGCCGGCCAGTTTGATGCTGGGAAACTCGTCAGTATAGTTCCACGATGATTTTCCCACAATCATCTCCCACCAGACACCACAGTACTTCGTGGGATGGATCCAACTCACATCATCGAGCGCACAAGGCTCATTGAGATTGAGGATGAGGTTCGAAGAAAGCATGTCGCGGGCATCATCGCTGACCATCACCGTGCGCCAAGGTGTCGCACAAGGCGTCTGCATGGCTCCCTTCAGACCAGTGGCATCTGGGGTAAGGTGACTCACGAAAGTAAAAGGCTTCGGAACGGGCCAGGCCGATGGTGAGGGATTGGGTGTATAAGCATTGCTGCCGCCACCCAGCTGCGTGGTGAGCGCCTTGGTCTGCGCATCAACGAGTTCGAGGTGCATGGTGGCATAGTCGGCACAGGCAGCCTCGTGGATGTTGATGTAAAGTCCGTCGTTGCTCTTCATCTGGAGCGAAGTCTGCACACCGGTTTCAGAGAAGACGGCCACAGACGAATTGCCCCAGTTGACAGCCTCCTTCATACGACTGCGGATCTCAGAGAGTTTGGTTTCTTGAGTCTCCTGCTCCTGAGTGTCGTAATCGCCAGGCAGCCACCAGGCCGTATGGTCGCCCGCCATCGCAAACTCACTGCGTTCCTCTTTGATAAGGAAGTAGTTGAGTTCTTTCTGCTGGGGGAACTCATAGCGGAAGCCTATACCATCGTCGTAGACACGGAAACGGATGAGCATTTCGCGATGGGAGGATTGTTGCTGTAACACAGCAACATACTCGACGTAGTGGTTACGGATGGTGGCTGTCTCACCCCAGACGGGCTTCCAAACCTCGTCAAAAGTCGACATCTCTTCCTTGGCAATCGTAAAGCCATCCATCAGGTCGGTCTCCTTCAGGCCTTTCGAAGCATGCTTGTCCTTAGCCAGTTCAAGTCCAAGGAACGAGGGTTTGACAACAGCCTTACCCTTATAGCTCATTTCATAAACAGGCCGTCCTGTCTGATTGACAGAGAATTTCAGTTCGATGTTGCCATTCGGCGACTTCACTTCGGCTGCGCCAATGCACAATGCATAATGCACAATGCATAATAGGGCTGCGCAGAATCTTAACTTAAATTTTTCCATTTCTTTTTTATTTTAATTATGCATTGTACATTGTGCATTATTTTCGTCCGCTTTGTATAATTAATGTGCTGATTTCGTTATTCAGTTCATCTGCCTTCAATAGCTGCTCGATGGTAAGATGCATACGATAACGCCAATAATGACGGGGATTGGCGGGGATATTGATGCGCTCGGCATTTTCATCAGGCAGACGACGCTTCTCGTCGATGCTCATCCAATCCTGGAAAGAAATGAGACAGAGCATGGAGGGCGAGGTAAGATGACGGCTCACGATGTCCTTGGCCAGCCAGCCTGGCAACGGACGGGGTGCAGCACCACCACGACGCAACGTCGTGTTGTAATAAGTCTGAGAACGCTCTTCGTCTTCATCCCACCACTGACGCAACGTGGCCATATCATGGGTGGAGATGGTGTCGACAGAGCGGTAAGGATTATGCGACAGCTTACCAAAGCGTGTAGTCGGGTCTTTCGGCATCGACTGGATTTCGAGCGAAAGGATTCGCAATTCATTCATCACCCAAGGCACACAATCGGGCACCATACCAAGGTCCTCCGCACAAACGAGCATTCGGGTGGCCTGTACCAGTTTCGGCAACTTCTTCATAGCCTCCGTATACCAAAACTGATTGTTGCGACGATAGAAATAATCATTGTAGAGCTGATTGAAACAATACTTCTGCTCTTCATCAAGTTGCTGGTAAGCCTCCTGATACTGCACGGCAATACGCGGATGCCAGCGATCGTTGCGTTTGTGGTCGACGAGGAACAGTCCTTCGTTAAATGCCACACCATAGGCCTCAATCTCTTCACGACTCAGTCCGAGAGCTGGCGAGAACTGACCCATCAGACCTGACTTATAAGGCACGGGAATCTCCCAGATGCGGAAGAAGCCAAGTACATGATCGATACGATAGGCATCGAAATACTCTGCCATCTTACGGAAGCGGCGCACCCACCAAGAGCAGCCATCCTTGAGCATCTCGTCCCAGTTGTAGGTGGGGAAGCCCCAGTTCTGGCCGTCGGCAGAGAACGCATCAGGCGGCGCACCAGCCTGACCATTGAGGTTGAAATACTTCGGCTCAATCCAAGCCTCAACGCCATCACGACTGATGCCGATGGGAATGTCACCTTTTAAGATGACGCGATGGGCACGGGCATGGGCATGGGCCTCACGCATCTGTGCATCGAGATTGTACTGCACATAATACCAGAACTGCAGTTCCTTCTTACCTTTGAACGTGGATTTCTGCGTACTCTGCAAGGTGGCATCCTTCGGCCATTCCGAGAAGGTGGCTGTGCCGTAGAGGTCGCGGAAATAACAGAAGGCGGCATAAGGCACCAGCCACTCCTTGTTCTGCTCGAAGAATTTCTTATAACTCTCACGACGTTGCACACCGGCCCACTCCTGTGCAAAAATCGCACGCAGGTAGTCCATCTTGGCGGTGAACATCCGTTCGTAGTCAATCTGTGGCAGGGCATTCAACTCCTGACGCAGAGTCTCGAAAGATTGGCGCTTGGCCTCATCCTTAAGAGGCGGCAACTGACGAAAGTCAGTATATTGCGGATGGAGGGCGTAGATACTGATACTATTGTAGGGATAGCTGTCCTGCCAGGTGTGCGTCATATTGGTATCGGTGATGGGCAGCACCTGAAGCACGCGCTGTTTTGTCTTGTCGCACCAGTCGATCATCAGTTTCAGGTCACCGAAGTCTCCCACACCGAAACTACCCTCACTGCGGAGTGAGAAGATGGGGATAACCGTTCCAGCTGCCTTCCACGGGTAGACGGGGAAATAAGCCTGTGTCAGTTCATAGACAACTACCTCGCCCAGTTCGATGTCGGGCAGAGTGACCGTACGGTTTATGCCGTTCTCCCATAACGGCGTCACATCCGTTTCATCAAGCGCCACAAACTTAAACTCAAAGGTCTGAGGTAGTTTGTCGGCATTCAGGCTGACAACCCACTCATTACTCTCGTGCTCAGTCATGTTCAGGGCATGCTTGGCTTCCCAGTTACCCAAGGCTTCACCACCACCGATGATGGCCAGTCGCTCATTGGCGCGCAGTTGTGGAGCACGTACTTTCAGACGAACAGTCCTGCCATACTCCTGTTGCTCACTCATCTTGCGTTTGCGGGCAGCCACACACTCTGTCATGGCAGAGGAATACATATAACTGTCCTCCGGAATGTCAATCCAATGGTCGTAGATAGTATATCGGATACCCCTGATAGCGGCAAACTCCAGACGATGAGGTTCTGTGAGCCACTCATGACGCGTTTCCTGATCTCCACGATAAACACTATAGTAATAGTCCGCATAGACACTCGCCTTCATGGTCTTATTTAATTCACAAGTCCAATGAAGGCCATCAAGAGTAGACATCTTGTGCTGCTCTGTTTTCTTCTCTGAAAGAATGTTCAGTACCAGTTCTTCACCGAACGTAGTCTGATACTCCAGGTTAAATTGTAGCTTCATAGATATATTGAAAATAGTTGATGCAATCGGTTGCGCTTGTTATTTCTTCTTAATATAATCATTATAGACCTTGATGGCAAAAATGATGACACAGCATGTGGTGGTGATAAGATTCGTGATGAACAGGGCCCATAGCGGCTCTGGCTGATGGGAGATGCCCTGAAGCATGAAGCAGGCGCCACCAACACCCATCATGAGGAAAGTAGGGAGCGCTATGCCCTCGGTATCACGCGTACGGATGGTATAAATGGCCTGGGGCAGATAACCCAGAATCATCGTAATGCTGGCCAACCAGCCACATATCTCAAAAAACGTGCTTTGTTCCATAACTATAAACTAAACAATAAACTACTTTTTCACTTTGATAACAAAGACGCAGGCTGAAGCAATCAGGAAACTGACACCTGCTACAATCATCATCGACGACTGATGGTGGCCGATAAGTGAGAGGATGGCACCGCCACAGATAGCCGCTACAATCTGTGGAATGCAGATGGTGCCGTTGAACAATCCCAGATAAGCCCCCATGTGACCATAGCCCTGCAGGGCATTCGTCACAAAGGTGAACGGCATCGCCAACATCGCAGCCCAGGCACAGCCGATCATCAGGAAGGGCACGAACTGCAGATACTGGTCATGGATATAAGGCACCATCACAAAGCCGATGGCACCAATCACCAAACTCAACGAATAAGCCACCTTCGTGTTCTTGAACTGCGGGAGCAGAGCTGCCCACACAACAGAACCTACAGCCTGCACGGCAAAGAGGATACCCACCCAGTTTCCAGCTTCCTGAAAAGCCTCGCTGGCGGGGTCGGTGGTATTCCAAACCACCTCGGCAATGGCACCTGTAGTATAGTTCCACATATAAAGCATCGCTGCCCAACTGAAGAACTGCACCAGTCCAACCTTCCAGAAAGTGGAGGGGGCATTCTTTAGCAGCGTAATCCAGTTGCCAGAATCCTCTGTTTTATCGGAGTTTTCCGAATACTCCGAGTCTTCAGATCTGCCATTATACTCCGCATACTCCTGCGGATTCCACTCCTTCACCTTCGATGTAGTGTAGATGACGCACAGGATTAGAATAGCCGCACCAATATAAAATGACCAGATGACAGAATCAGGCACCACACCCTTCTCAGCAACATTGCTGATACCGATAAACGTGAAGACAAACGGGAACACATAACCCATCACGCTTCCTGCATTGCAGAGGAACGACTGGATACTGTAAGCCTTGGCCTTCTGCTTCTCGTTGACCATATCGCCCACCAGCATCTTAAACGGCTGCATAGCCATGTTGATACTCGTATCGAGGAACATCAGGGCGATGAGTCCGAACATCATGGCAGCACTGATAGTGAGGCCTAAGGAACCGGAATTCGGCAACAGACACATCACTAAGACAGCCACAGCCGCACCCACGAACAGATAAGGGATACGACGACCGAAGCGGGTCCAGGTCTTATCACTCAGTGTTCCGACAATCGGTTGCACGAGAATACCCATTAAAGGGGGCAAAATCCAGAAATAACTGAGGTTGTGCGGGTCTGCGCCCAACGTGGCGAAGATACGCGAAATGTTTGCACTCTGCAGGGCATAGGCAATCTGCACACCAAAGAATCCGAAACTCAGATTCCATAAATTCCAAAAACTTAAATCCGGCTTTTGTTTCATATCTTTTACCTTTTAACCATTATCTCGTTGTTCCGCGGATGATGAGACGGGTACGGACGACGCGTTTCTCAACCTTTTCTAATGGTGAGAGTCCCTCCACCTTGTCGATCAGGATCTCAGCAGCCTCCTCGCCCACCAGATGACCACGTTGTTCTATCGTCGTCAGCATCGGGTCGCAGGCGATGGCTCGTTGACCATTCGTGAAACCACAGATGCTAATCTCGTCGGGCACCTTAAAGCCTGCCCGCTTCACAGTATAGAGGATACCGATAGCTGTGTCATCGTTGACAGCAAAGAAACCATCAGGCCGATGGTCAAGCGACAACATCTCCGGCGTGATTGACTCTGCCTCCGCCCGATTATCACAGATACGTACAATGGATTCATCAACGGCTAGACCATGCTTCAAAAGAGCGTCCTTATAGCCATTATAACGGTTCTTCGAGATTTCCAACTGCATTGGCCCCCCATAGAAGGCGACGCGCTGACAACCAGTCTCTATCAGATGAGTCACAGCATTATAGGCTCCCATGTAGTCATCGACTACCACACGACTGGCATTTACGCCCGTACATATTCTATCACAAAACACCAACGGAATACCGGCATCTATCAGTTTCTGGTAATGTTCATAGTTACGTGTTTCCTTGGCTTGGGAGACAATCACACCGCAGACCTTACTGCGATGGAAATTCTCACAGATACGTACTTCCTTCTCATATTTCTCATGGCTCAGTGACACCATGACATTATAGCCACGTGCCGAAGCCGCTTCTTCGATACCAGTAAGGATGGAAGAAAAATAATAATGCGTTATTTCCGGTACAATAATACCAATCAAACGAAGCGGCATCACCTTGCTGTGGCGCAACGCCTCACCTACCGCATTAGGATAAAAATTATGTTCGCGCGCATACGTTTGAATTGCCTTACGACGCTCCTCACTGATACGAGGCGAATCCTTCAGTGCACGTGACACCGTCGCCACGGAAATACCGAATTCCCGAGCGATATCCTTCATTGTCAGTGGGCCTTTTTTCTCCATCATGTTGACTTTGTCTTCGTCCGTCACGACTCGGCCATTCAAGCGAGCTTGATGGCTCTCGCTGTTCCGTCCGTTTTTTAGTTTTCAAGTGCAAAGTTACTACTTTTCACTATTCAGTATTCACTTTTCATCATCAAAGTTGACATATATCAATGCAAACGTTTACGCAAGTCTAATAACGATTTTAAACAAAAAAAAGAATAATGAGGCGAAAAGATTCTTAATTTTGCACCGTCGGAATATGACTAACAACGAACGAAACGACTAAAGTATAATTAAGTATATTGATTAACTCTAATTAAATGTAATGATGAAGCAGGTAAACATTCAGTTCCCGCTTAGGATGCTCGGCCTTTTGTTAGGCCTATTCCTATCGGTAGGCGCCTTTGCTCAGATTGACGTCAAAGGCCATGTGAAAGATGCTACAGGCGAACCCATTATCGGCGCAACAGTACGCGTAGACGGAACACAAACCGCTACCATTACTGACTTCGACGGTAATTTCGCACTGAAAGCTAATCAGGGTGACGACATCACCATTTCTTACATTGGTTATCAGACTGCAACCGTAAAAGCCGCTCCCACGTTAGAGGTAACGCTGCAAGACGATGCTGCAGTACTGAATGAGGTGGTGGTCATCGGTTATGGTCAGGTAAAGAAAAGCGACCTGACCGGTTCTGTAACGGCTTTGAAACCTGATTCCAAGAACAAGGGTCTTGTGGTGAACCCGCAGGACATGCTTGCAGGTAAAGTTGCCGGTGTGAACATTATCAGTAACGATGGTGCCCCTGGTACAGGTGCACAAATCCGTGTTCGTGGTGGTTCGTCACTGAACGCCTCCAACGACCCATTGATTGTGATTGATGGTCTGGCAATGGATAACGAAGGTGTGAAAGGTCTTTCCAACCCTCTCGCCATGATCAATCCACAGGACATTGAGTCTTTCAACGTTTTGAAAGATGCCTCTGCCACAGCCATCTATGGTAGCCGTGGTTCTAACGGTGTCATTATCATTACCACTAAGAAGGGCCGCAAGAACATGAAACCCACTATCTCTTACGCTGGTAGTGCCACCATCAGTATGCGTCAGAAATCCCTTGAGGTGATGACTGGCGACGAATATCGTGCTTTTATTACAAAGATGTATGGAACAGAAAGCATTCCTTACAAAGCACTCGGTACAGCCAACACAAACTGGCAGGACGAGATCTACCGTACCGCTTTCAGCCATGATCATAACGTAACTGTTTCCGGATCCTTCAAGAGTTTACCATACCGTGCCTCTGTAGGTTATACAGACCAACAGGGTATTCTGAAGACCTCAGACTTCAAGCGTATTACAGCATCGCTGAATCTGAATCCTTCATTCCTAGATGACCATCTGACCCTGAATCTCAACGGCAAGGGCATGTATGCCAAGACCCAATATGCAGACGGTGGAGCAGTTGGTGCAGCCGTTTACTATGATCCCACACAGGATCCACACAACTTTACGTCAACCTACCATAAGGAACTGCTGGGTCCGCAGTACAACGATAATGGAGAATTGGTGCGTGATGACGTTCTTCAGCAGACACTGAATAACTTTGGTGGTTATTTCCAGTGGCCGGTAGGCGCCAACTATGATGGTGACACGAGTTGGCCATTTACTTACAACAGTGTAGCCGGCAGTGCAAACCCGCTGGCACTGCTCTACGGACGCGATGAATATGCCAAGAGCCGTTCGTTTGTGGGAAGCGCTGATATCGATTATAAGATTCACGGCTTCGAGGATCTACGCCTGCACATGACATTGGGCGCTGATATCTCAGAAGGTAAGCAATACACCAATAACGAGCCTTGGTATACAGGATCCATGTATTATGGAAGCTGGGGTGATGAAAAGATCCTGAAGAGAAATCTCCAGTTCTCCGCCTATGCCCAGTATTTCAAGGACTTTGCCAAGATTCACCACGTTGATGTTATGGGCGGTTATGAGTGGCAGCACTTCTGGAGAGACCAGAAGAACGACTATGTCGGCTATTATCCCTCCACCAACCCCAATGCTGGTAAGGAGCGTCCGCACACACCATACCACTACCGCACTGACAGCTATCTGGTATCATTCTTCGGACGTGCCAACTACACACTGCTCGACCGTTACTACCTGACAGCTACCGTGCGTGACGACGGTTCTTCACGTTTCCGTGAGCACTGGGCAGTATTCCCCTCTTTCGCTTTCGCATGGCGAATCAACGAGGAAGGATTCCTCAAGGATGCCAAAGCCCTCTCCGACTTGAAGCTCCGTCTTGGTTGGGGTAAGACCGGTCAGCAGGCAGGTGCTGTTCCTGACTATAGCTGGATTGCCACTTACTCTAAGAACACAGGTACCAACGGCTTCTATCCTATTACTGGCGACGGTACACTTTACCGTCCGGACAACTATACGCCCAACCTGAAATGGGAGACAACAACCACAACCAACGTCGGACTTGACTGGGGTATCCTGAATCAGCGTCTATCCGGATCTATCGACTGGTACAACCGCAAGACCACCGATCTTTTGAACTATGCTCCTACGAAGGCCCTGTCTGCTTACCGTAACCAGGCGTGGCAGAACATCGGTACCTTGGAGAACAAGGGTATTGAGGCCAGTATCAGTTGGAAGGCTGTCCAGAGCAAGGACTGGTACTGGGTACTTGATTACAACATCACGTATAACAAGAATGAGATCACTGACCTGAGCGGTGTTTCCGAGGACGGTTCTCCTGTTCCTAACACAGGCATTAAGATTGGTACTGACCGTTATCTGGAGTACCAGCAGGTTGGTCACCCAATCAATTCTTTCCTGGTGTTCCAGCAGGCCTATGACGAAAATGGAAAACCACTCGAGAATGTAGTGGTTGACCGTAATGGTGACGGCCAGATCACACAGGCTGACAAGTATTTCTACAAGAGTCCTGCAGCACCTGTCACTATGGGTCTTGCTTCACGTGTAGAATACAAGAACTGGGATCTGGGTATGTCATTCCGTGCCAGCTTCGACAACTACGTGTATAACAACAATGAGCAGGGTATGGCCAATGTTAATCCCACCGAGGTTTGGAAGAGCTCGCTGCTCTATATGAACAACTATACCTACGAGGCTATTGAACGCAACTGGCAGACCTACCAGATTACTTCTCAACTCTCTGACTACTATGTTCACAACGCTTCATTCTTGAAGTGCGACAACATCACGCTCGGCTACAGTTTCTCTGATCTCTTCAAAGCACTGAGCGGACGTGTCTATGCAACGGCGAACAACGTGTTTACGATTACAAAGTACGATGGTTTGGATCCTGAGGTTGCCAACGGCTTCGATAGCAATATGTATCCGCGTCCCTTCTCTGTCATCGTTGGTGTGAACTTGAATTTCTAAGACAACAATCATAAAAGGATATTAAGTCATGAAAAAGATATATAAGAATTTGATTCCCGCAGCAGCCTTCTTGCTGACACTCGGTGTGACATCTTGTACAGGTGACTTGGATGTTGAGCCACTGGATCCCAATATGTCGACCGAAGTGAGCCCTGAAGGTCTTTTCAACAAGTGCTATGCAAATATTGCGATGGCGGGCAATGGCGGTGCCAATGGTGACTGTGACATCGACGGTATCGATGGCGGTACATCAGGATACATCCGTCAGATGTGGAACGCTAACGAGCTTCCTACCGATGAAGCTATCAACGGATGGGGTGACGATGGTATTGAGCAGTCATGCTTTAACACCTACGACGAGTCTCACCCGATGCTCAACGGTTATTTTGCACGTCTCACCACAGGCATTACCTACTGCAACCAGTATCTGACTGTTGCTGCAGACCATGATGCAACGATGACGGCAGAAGTACGCTTTATCCGTGCACTGAACTACTATTTGCTGATGGATGCCTTCGGACGTGTACCTTTCGCTGAGGAATTGGGCGATCCCGTTATCTACAGCCGTCAGGAAATCTTCAATTGGCTCGAGAACGAACTTATCACCAATGTAGAGCCCAATTTGTCAGAGGCTAAACCCAAGAAATCGTCCGATGCCGGCTATGGTCGTGTAGACAAGGCAGCCGCATGGCTCCTGCTCTCACGCCTCTATCTGAATGCAGAGGTCTATACTGGCACTGCCCAGTGGGCGAAAGCTGCTGAATATGCCAAGAAGGTAATGGACTCCCCCTATAAGCTGAACACTAACAGTGTCAATGGTTGGAGCGCCTACCAGATGCTCTTCATGGGTGACAATGGTGAGACTGATGCTGCCTACGAGGCCATCTTCCCCATTCTGCAGGATGGTCTGACAACCACCTCATGGGGTACCACACAGTTCCTCTGCGCTGGTAGCTTCGACAGTGACATGCATGCCAACCCCAATGATCCTGATGCCACAAATGGACTCTCAGGTCAGGTATGGGGTGGTAATCGTACCCGTCCCAGTCTGGTTCAGAAGTTCTTCCCGAACCTGGATGCGCCTCAGGTGCCTTCTTACGACATGACACTTGCCGCTGGTGACGACCGTGCTATCTTCGATGGTGTTGGCAGGGAAATCAACAACCTCGACCGCGCTACCTTCAAGAACGGTTATGCCGTAGCCAAGTTTATTAATTTCAAAACTGACGGTTCCAGCGGTCACGATGCCACATTCATGGATGCTGACTTCTTCCTGTTCCGCGCAGCTGAAGCCTACCTGACCTATGCAGAGGCTCAGGCTCGCATGAACGGTGGTGCCACCAATGCAGAGGGCGCCAATGCCATCAATGCACTGCGCACACGTGCCCATGCTTCTACTAAGGCCAACTACGCCCTCGACGAGATCCTCGACGAGTGGTCACGTGAGTTCTACTTCGAAGGCCGTCGCCGTGTCGATCTTATCCGCTTCAACAAGTTTGGTGGAAACACTGACTATATCTGGCAGTGGAAAGGCGGCACCTATAATGGCCGTAACTTTGATGCTTATAAGAACATCTATGCTATTCCGGCTTCTCAGTTGTCAACCTATGGCAATGAACAGAATCCTGGCTATTAATTGAGAATTGATAATTGAAAATTGATAATTGAAAATTATGAAGACAATATTCAAATCCACAATACTGTTGGCTGTCGCATGTCTGTCGCTTTTCACCTCGTGTGCCGATGACAATGACTCCAACCCCGTACTGGGAAAGCCGACAAC
>JAFZCU010000046.1 GCA_017556145.1 Prevotella sp.
ATCAAGCAGAAAGGTCGTATCAAGGTCGACGAGACAGGCACCGAAGCGTGGGTTGCCACTGCTTTGCAAGGGCGTATTGCGGGGCTGGATTTCACGAAGCCTGAAACGATCGTCTTCCATGCCACACATCCTTTCCTCTATTTCATCAGGGAATGGTCTACTAGCACCATCTTCTTTATCGGACAGTATATGGAAACAACATCACCAACCAACCTATGAAGAAATGTTTTACCATCATCATGCTGGCACTCATCGCCAGCCTCGCGACAGCCAAGAGCACCCAACACTCTGAAGAGGACGGCGGCGACATCATCGACTCCGTCCTCATCGTTGTCAATGGCAAGGAGCTTCCGAAATCTATGAACCGTCAACTTATCAACCCCTATCGTCGCATAACAGAGGTCGGGGTGAAGCCTGCCCTCACCTTCAAAGAGGAAATGAAGCATCAAGATTACTACTACGACTACGAACTGATGAGGGATCTTCGGGCCTATTTCCTCAGACGTGACGAATACGTGAAAGATGTCAGAGTGTTTTCGGACGCGGCAGGTGGAGCAGTATACGGGAAGCATGGGTACAATGGTGTCATAGAAATCACCACGCGACCCTTCCTGTCTGTTGCGCCGCTTTCACCTAACGAGTCGAAAACCCGTCGCCTGAGATACCTCATAGATCTCTATATCCCCTATCAGCATTCCCACCCTATCGGCTACGGTTCTGCATTCAGGCCCGACGGCTTCGTCTATAATGGTGAATACCATGCTTTCGACCCCGACCTGTTTGACACGCCTGTCAAGGAACAGTTCTTCGGACGGATGACTTGCCAACACGGCCATATGTCCAGAGAATACTTAGGTCTTTTGGGTAGTGATGACAACGGTATCTACGTTCCGCTCATCCGTGAGGTGGAGATCAAACTTCCGGCTGAGGTCGATCAGCATCATGTCGACTCTGTTATCAACGCCATCCGGCAGGCCGCCAGACTAGCCGACCAATCCATCGAGCGTACCGACAGTCTCGTCCGCCTGGCCTTTATCTTCGGGGGGAAAGTCAAAACGGGCAAGCCCCATCCCTTCTGGACCTACCCGTTGAAGGGGGATGGTTCCTACGAAATAGAGAGCAGATACTATTTCACGCCCGACGCCAAGACAGAATCCTCCTGGTGGGCAGAAGTTTGCTACAAGACCACCCATCCGCGACAGTTACTCATGCACCTGATCTCCGTCGATAAGCTCTACGCCTCCGACTGTCCAGCCATCCTCGATAACCGTCGTCACATGGAGGGCGTGGTCCTCGATGATGAAACCGAAAAACCCGTCGCCGATGCACTCGTCTTTATCGACCATTCCCTGGGGACATTCGATGCCGGAGGGGTCAGAACAGACCAAAGGGGGCGTTTCGACCTCTGGTTGCCGTACCCAAACGAGACGCTCAGAGCGAGAAAAGCAGGCTACAAAGATGCTATTTGGATCCAACCCACCGACACCACACTCACCATCCGCCTGATACCTGGGACATCCCCCAAGACTCAAGAATCACTTCACAGGGTGTCCATTGTCATTGGAAATGGCGTGAACGCTGGCGACACGATCAGCGGCATCGTGAGAGGCGACGACAATAGTCCGCTGAGGGGTGCCACCGTCTGTGAGTTCAACGAGCAAGGTCGCATCGTGGCATCTGCCATCACCAACTTCGAAGGCATGTTCACGCTCAAGGTTGTGAATACCCAAGACGAACTCCGTTTTTCTTGCGTTGGATATCATACCGAAAAAGTCGCCATCGAGGGCGTAAGGTTCGATGTCAGTTTACGACCGGTTGAGAAGACGGTTCCTGATAAGATATTAAAAAGGCAAGTCGGCCACTGAGACTATCATTAAATTGCTTTTTTTAGTTAAAAATAACCGTATATAAAAAAGAATGTGTAAATTTGCAGAAAAATAGTGTGTCACGATGAAACGGTTATTGTTTTTTCTGTTTGTGGCGTTGCTCGCGATGCCGGCATGTGCACAACAACTGATGGAGCACCCTTGGAAGGGGAAACGGGTAGCTTATTTTGGCGACTCGATCACGGACCCGAGGAACAGTGGGTCGAAGAAGAAATATTGGGGATTCCTGCAGGACTGGCTTCAGATAGAACCTTACGTTTATGGTGTGAGCGGACGGCAATGGAATGATATCCCGCGCCAGGCGGACAAGCTGAAGGAAGAGCACGGAGACGATTTCGATGCCATCTTGATTTTCATCGGCACTAACGACTATAATGCGGGCGTGCCTATTGGTGCGTGGTTTACGGAGGCTGACGAGCAGGTGATGGCGGGTATCCATGAGCCGAAGCATCTGGTAGACCGTAAGCATCGTTATCCCGTGATGAGCGACTCGACCTATCGGGGGCGTATCAACAAGGCGCTCGACTATGTGAAGCGGCTGTATCCCCAAAAGCAGATTGTGCTGATGACGCCGATTCACCGGGCCGAGTTTTATGCGAACGACAAGAACTGGCAACCGCGTGAGGATTATACGAATCTGTGTGGGGAGTATATCGATGCCTACGTGCAGTCGGTGAAGGAGGCTGGTAACCTGTGGGCGGTGCCCGTCATCGACCTGAACGCCCTCTGCGGCCTCTATCCGCTGATGGACGAGATGGCGCCATATTTCAAGAATGCAGAAAACGACCGCCTGCATCCGAACGATGCCGGTCATGAGCGGATGGCGAAGACCATCATGCAGCAGCTGATTACGCTACCGGTTTTCTGATATAATCGACAAAAGAATAGCGGAAGTCGTGACGGTCATCAATCGGGTGATCCTCACGGCTTTCTTCTTGCCAGTCATCCTCGTATGGCGGGAAGAAGGTGTCGGCATCAGCGGGTGTGTCATCGATCTCAGTAAGACAGAGACGGTCGGCAATCTTCAGAGCCTGACGATAGACGGAGGCACCGCCGATGATATAGATGTCCTCATCGGGTGTGCAATGCAGCAAGGCTTCTTCCAAAGAGGCAAAGACATCGCAGTTCTCGAAGGTCTTCTGCGAACGGCTCAATACGATGTTGCGGCGATTGGGGAGGGCTCCCTTCGGCAGAGAGAGGAAAGTGTTGCGGCCCATGATAATCGTATGTCCCGTGGTGAGGGCCTTGAAACGCTTCAGGTCGTTGGGCAACCAATAAATCAGTTTGTTCTGGTATCCGATGGCCCTGTTTCTTGCCACCGCTGCAATAATGCTAATCATAATTATCAATTGTCAGTTATCAATTAAACAGAAACTTCTGCTTTGATATGGGGATGGGGATCGTAGCCGACAAGTTCGAAGTCTTCGTATTGGAAGTCGAAGAGACTCTTCACGTCAGGGTTGAGTATCATCTGAGGCAGGGGACGAGGCTCACGGGTAAGTTGGAGTTTAGCCTGCTCGATATGGTTCAGATAGAGGTGGGTGTCGCCCGTGGTGTGGATGAAGTCACCAGCCTTGTAGCCAGTCACTTGGGCCATCATCTGTAGCAGGAGGGCGTAGGAGGCAATGTTGAAGGGCACGCCCAGGAACGTGTCGGCTGAGCGCTGGTAGAGTTGCAACGACAGACGGTCGCCTGCAACATAGAACTGAAAGATTGTGTGACAGGGAGGCAGGGCCATCTCATTGACCTCAGCCACATTCCACGCAGAGACAATCATACGACGCGAATTCGGATTGTTTTTCAACTGATCCAGCACGTATTGTATCTGGTCGATGGTGCCGCCCTTATAATCGGGCCATGAGCGCCACTGGTGACCATACACGGGACCCAGCTCACCGTTCTCGTCGGCCCACTCGTTCCAAATGCGCACACCGTGCTCCTGCAGGTATTTCACGTTGGTGTCGCCTTTCAGAAACCAGAGCAGTTCGTAGATTATCGACTTCAGATGGAGTTTCTTCGTGGTCAGCAGGGGGAACCCGTTATCGAGCTTGTAACGGCTCTGGGTGCCGAAGATGCTGATGGTACCTGTGCCTGTACGGTCACTTTTCTCTGTGCCTTCTGTCAGGATGCGGTTGAGGATGTCTAAATACTGTTTCATTGTATATCGATGATTTTTATTTCTTCCGTAGGGAGGTGGGTGGTCTTGATGCGCCAGGGTTTGGGATAGAGGTTGTTGGCGCGGTTGCCGATATTCTTCACGAGCCCAAGGGGGAAGCCTTTGTAGCTGACGGTGACGATGCCCTTAGGCGTGTCAGCGGGCAATACGAGGGCCTCGCCACGCAGGTATTTGAGAGCTTCGAAGTAAGCGAGGTCGATAGTGAGAGGTGAGAGGTGAGCGGTAAGAGGTGAGAGAATACTCAGACTCTGGATCTGTCGCAAATCATTTCTCTTGCCTCTTACCTCTCTCCATTCACCTCTTTTTCTCAACGCACAAACAAACAGCCCTTCACTCCGTGTGATGCCGGGGATGAAACGATAGACGGGCGCGTCGAAGCCTTCGAGCAGCGAGCCGGTGATACCCCATGACGGCTCTGTGGGAATGGTGATGGGCTCGGCATCGTATTCTTCCATGATCCAACGCTCGTTTTCTTCGTTTTCCTTTGTATTAAAGGTACACGTGCTATAGACGAGAATGCCGCCAGGATTCAGACACTCCCAGGCATCAGCTACAATTTCGCGTTGCAGTCGCCAGCACTTCTCCACATTTTGCAGACTCCATTCGCCGATGGTGGCGGGATCCTTGCGGAACATCCCCTCGCCAGAGCAGGGCACATCGCAGAGGATAAGGTCGAAACGGGCTTTGGCCTTACGGAAGTCACGCGGATAATTGTTGGTGACGATGCAATTCTTCGCGCCCCATTTTGTAATGTTCTCCAGGAGAATCTGTGCACGGGTGGGGATGGGTTCGTTGCTCACGAGTGTGCTCTCTTCGGGCAGGACGCTCAGCATGGCGGTGGATTTGCCACCTGGAGCGGCGCACATATCGAGGACGGATAGAGGGCTGATGTCGGATGGCAGATGGCAGATGTTGCGGAGGATGTGGGTGATGAACATCGAGGCGGCCTCCTGCACATAGTAGCAGCCGGCATGGAAGAGGGGGTCGAAGGTGAACTGCGGCCTTCCCTCAAGATAATACCCCTCAAGACACCAGGGTATTATCTCACCTCTTATCTCTCTCCACTCACCTCTCTTTTGAGGGTTGAGGCGTATGCTGACGGGGGCCTCCTCGTCGAATGCCTCGATATAGCGACTGAAACGCTCCGAACCCATCAGTTGCCTCGTCTCACGGATGAAATCCTCAGGTAATTGCATATTTTGACTGCAAAATTAAAAAAAATATGGGAAAAAACACTATCTTTGCAACTAATTTTAGATTTGTCACGTCAAACAGGTGTAGAAATCAAAAAACAAGTGAGATATGAAAAAGTATTTAATCGCAATCACAATGATGCTCGCCCTCGGGTTGAATACCCAGGCCGCATCGCAGAAGCACCGCCACACGCCCCGTACGGCGCAGGTGGACTCTACTAAGAACAATCAGGATGCAATCGAGGCCTTTTCTGACACCACATCGACTGCTGATGCTGAAGATGCTGAGGACGATAAGTACATCAGCCATCGTCACAGGACAGTGGTCTATGGAAACAGTGATGATGCCAAGGCTATAGGTGATGCCATAGAAAGCGTAGGTGGCATCCTGGCTCCCACGATGGTGTTTAGCATCATCGCCATGGTTATCCTCTTCATCTTGGCTCCGCTGCTGATTATCATCGCCATCTTCTACTTCGTGAATAAGAACCGCAAGGAACGTTATAAACTGGCGCAGATGGCCATCCAGAACGGTCAGCCCATCCCTGACGATATCCTGAAGGAACAGACGGTTCATGGCTCAAAGGGCAATGACTATCAGTCGGGTATGCGACAGATGTTCACTGGTATAGGCTTAGCCATTTTCCTCGGACTCATCATCGGCAAGATCGGTTTCGGCATCGGTGCCCTCGTGTTCTTCATCGGACTGGGTAAATGGTTCATCGCCCGTCAGTCGGGTGATACGGGCAACGATCCTTTCAACAATAACCGTTCCGACCAATTCAACAATAATAACAACTCAAATATCCGTAACTATGAATAAGAGATTAATGCGCTCTAATGACAGAGTAATCGCTGGCGTGTGTGGCGGTATCGCTGAATACCTGGATTTCGACCCCGTGATGGTCCGCATCGCCTATGCATTCCTCACCATATTCACAGCCTTCTGTGGTTTGATTTTCTACATCGTGCTGTGGATCTGTATGCCGGAAAAGAACCTTTTGGAAAGGTAAAAAAGTAAAAAGGTAAAACAGTAAAAAGGGGTGGCGGAACTCAATGACATAGCCCTCGTGACGCAGGTGGCGGTTTTCCATAACAAGTCGGCATTCGACCAGCTTGTCAGGAAGTACCAGTCACCTGTGCGTCGGTTCTTCTTGAACCAGACATTGGGCGATGAACAGTTGAGCGATGACCTGGCTCAGGAGACCTTCATCAAGGCTTATTTGAACATTACGAAGTTCCGCGGCCTCTCCAGCTTCTCGACCTGGCTGATGCGTATCGCCTATAACGTCTTCTATGACGATGTGCGTTCGAGGAAACAGACTGAAGACATCGACTCTACCGCCGTGATCCGACAGTTCGCATCCACAGGTGATTCCAATCTGAAGATGGATATCTATGCCGCACTGGCCCTGCTGAAGCCTGATGAACGCACCTGTATCACGTTGCAGCTCATCGACGGCTATCCCATCGAGCAGATCAGCAAAATCACAGGCATTCCCGATAATACGGTGAAGTCGCACCTCAGACGAGGCAAGGAAAGAATGGCAATCTATTTAAAACAAAATGGTTATGACCGATAAAGATAAAAAATTGATAGACGATTTCTTCGAAGGGAGAAACGATCTGGCGGAAATCTTCAAGCAGGCTGCCCAGCAGCAGATAGAGGATGACGGCTTTACGGAGCGGGTGATGCAGAACCTGCCCGAAACGAAGACTGTGACTGTCCGCAGACTGTCGCGTCTGTGGAGCCTGTTCTGTATCCTCATGGGTGTGGGATTGTTCTTTGCCTTTGGTGGCTGGCAGGTGCTTCAGGGCCTCTTCTATGGTGGCCTTCGCATGCTGTTAGGCTGGCTCGAGGTATTAGCCATTACGGCTCCCACCACCGAAATCAACATCAATCTTTGGGTTGTTCTGCTGGTGGTGGCGTTTGTAATAGTTTTCCTGCCTTATCAAACATACCGTAAGTTGTCTGCAACACTCTGAACTCGGTTCTGCGGTTTAGCTGGTTGCAGATCTCCTGTTGTTCCTCCGGGAGGGCGTTGATAAATTCTTCGGTCAGTTTATCACCCTCTTTGAGGAACTTATATTTTTCTGCCACTCTCTTCTTAATCGTCTTCGGCATACTCTCACCGTAGCCTTTTGGTGTCAGACGGTCTTCGGCGATGCCATGCTGTATCAGGTAGCGCACCACACTCTCGGCGCGCAGCTGCGACAATCGTTCGTTATATTGGTCAGAGCCTTTGTAATCGGTATGTGCGGAGAGCTCGATGGTGATGTGTGGGTTCTGATTCAGCAGGTCGACGAGTGAATCGAGCGCTACCGATGACTCCGGACGCAGGGTGGCCTTGTCGAAGTCGTAGAAGATGTTCTCAACCATCACGGGTACGGAGATGTTGTAAAGCGGGAACTGCAGCACATATTCCTCCGATGCCTTGACGGGTTCCACGCGCAATTGCTGCTGGTGGTTGAGATAGCCCTTGCAGGTGGCCATGAAGACATAGTCGACATTGGGTTTGATCACATGTTCGAATGATCCGTCGCCTCTCACGCTCAGTCGCAGGTTGGTGCCGTCGTTGCCCACCATATACACCTGTGCAGCGGGCAGTTCATAGCCTTCCTGTTCATATACCCAGCCCTTCACGGTCTGGATGATATCGGGGTTGAAGAAACTGAAGATATGGTCGAATCCTCGTGCATCGCCACGGTTCGATGAGAAGAAGCCCTGATTCTTCATCCCCTCGAAGGTCATGCCGAAGTCGTCACCCTGCGAATTCAGCGGGAAGCCCGGATGCTCGATTTTGTAAGAGTCGGAGTAATCCGATGTTTCTGAGTACTCCGATTTCTCGGATCTCGTTGGTTTGGCAATGAAGATGTCGAGTCCGCCCATGCCAGGATGCCCGTTGCTGGAGAAATACAGGTCGCCGTTGGGCCGGAAGGTTGGGAACATTTCATCGCCCGGGGTATTGACGGGGGCGCCGAGATTCTCCACGCCTCCTGTCTCGTTGTTGCCATAGAGCCGGCATCGCCAGATATCAAGTCCTCCCATGCCACCAGGCATATCGCTCACGAAATAGAGCCATTCGCCATCGGGCGATACGGCAGGGTGGGCATAGCTCGAAAGCGTGTCCTTCGAAATCTTCACCTCTGTGGCTTTGCTCCATGAGGCATCGCTGCGCTGGGAGGCGACGATGGTGGCAAAGCGTGGGTAGTTGCCGTCGGTGACACACTGGGTGAGATACATCGTCTTGCCATCGGGCGAGAATGCACAGGCACCCTCATCGAAGTCGGTATTCAGTTCGGAGTCGATGCTCTGGGGCCGTCCCCATTTGTCCTTGTCATCCTTCTGCGAGAGGAAGATGTCGCCTGCTTTGGTGCCTGTGATGCCGCTGTATTCGTCGCCTTGGGCCTCATTGCGGGTCGAGGTGAAGTAGAGTTGGTCGTAGTCGTCGCCTGCCAGCATCGGAGAATACTCGGCGCGTCGCGAGTTGAAGATCTCCATGCGTTTCACGGTATAGGCCGAACCCTCTTTCTTCCAATCTGGTGCCTGTCGTGCAGACTTCAAACCCGTCTTGGCCAAGGTGAGGTAATCGTTTTTCTCGCACATCGAGAGTGAGTCGACGGCAATCTGGAAGTTCTTTGCAGCATCCTTGTAGCTGCCGTTCTTCATCAGTTGCTGGGCCAGATAGAAATGGGTCAGCGAGTCAGCCTTCTTGTAGCGGATCACGTTGTTATAGGCGGCGATGGCCTTCGAGGTGGTGTTGGTACGTCGATAACAGGTGGCCATCTTTGCACTCAGCTCTCCTCGCTTCTCCTTTTCCTTGGGTGGTGTCTGGGCGTAGGCTTTCTTATACTGTGCAGCGGCATCATAGTATTCTCCGACGGCATAGAATTTCTCTGCCTTCTTGATAGCCTTTTCGGCGCCACAACCCGTTAAGAGTATGGTGCCGATGACGATGGAGAATATCTTATAAAAAACTCGCATACCTTATAATAACGATATGCGAGTGCGTTTTATTGTTTCTTCGGTGATTTTACCTTCTTCAATTCTGCATCGGTGAGTACTGTTACCCGCCGGTTCGAGTTGTCGGCCATCACTTCATGCACAATCTCCGTTACTTGTACCTTCAGTTCATCTATAAACTGTTTGGCATCGTATTTCTGGTGCTCGATGTCGCGCAGTTTCCTTTCCCAGATGCCTGTCAGTTCGCAACTCTTCAGCAGTTCCTCGCGTATCAGGTCAATCAGTTCTATGCCAGTGGGTGTGGCGATAAGGCGCTTGCGTTCCCGTTTGATATAATGTCGCTTGAAGAGGGTCTCGATGATCGAGGCGCGGCTTGATGGACGCCCGATGCCGTTTTCCTTCATAGCTGCACGCAAGGTCTCGTCTTCCACGAACTTGCCCGCCGTCTCCATCGCCCGCAGCAGCGAGGCCTCATTATAATAAGGTGGGGGCGTGGTCCATTTCTCCGTGAGGGTAGGCTTGTGGTCGCCCGATTCACCCCTTACAAAGGTGGGCAGTGTGCGTTCCTCGGCATCAGCGGGCTTTTCAGAGTTTTCGGTGTTCTCTGATTTCTCGGAGTCATCAGATCTCTCTGAGGCCTTTCCTAACACCACGCGCCAGCCGGGATCCAGGATCTCCTTACCAGTGACTTTAAACTCGATGGTATCACTCTGATTATTCTGATTACTCTGAGTATTCTGATCACTCTCTCCAGCGACCTCTCCAAGCACCGTCGTCGTCGAGAACTTGCAATCTGGCAGGAACACCGCTATGAATCGCCTTGCCACGAGGTCGAACACTTTTTGTTCGGCATCCGAGAGATTCTTGGGGATGACGCCCGTGGGGATGATGGCGTGGTGGTCGGTTACTTTCGAGGTGTCGAACACGCGTTTGCTCTTCTTCAGGGGCTTGCCGCCGATGGGTTTGATCAGTTCAGCATAGGGGGCCACCCCATTGAACTGCGTCTGATAGAGTCCGTTCATCGTCTGCGGACACTTGGGGTAGATATCGTCCGACAGATATTGCGTATCCACACGGGGGTAGGTGGTGATTTTTTTCTCGTAGAGCGCCTGTATCAGGTTGAGTGTCATCTCGGCAGAGTAGGCAAACTTACGGTTGCAGTCCACCTGCAGCGAGGTCAGGTCGTAAAGTTGTGGCGGCTGTTCCTTGCCCTCCTTCTTCTCCACCTTCGTCACCGTGAAGGGCTTGCCCTCGATGGTGGCAAAGGCCTTTTCGCCCTCCTCCTTCGAGGTGAATTTGCCTTTAGTAGCGGTGAAGGTGGTGTCGCGATAAACGGTGGCCAGTACCCAATAGGGCTCGGGCTTGAAGTTCTCGATTTCCTTCTGTCGGTTTACGATCAGGGCGAGGGTAGGGGTCTGCACGCGGCCGATGGAGAGCACCTGCCGGTTCTGACCGTATTTTAGTGTATATAGTCTTGTGGCGTTCATGCCTAAGAGCCAGTCGCCGATGGCGCGCGAGAGACCTGCCAGATACAATGGCTGGTAGTCGCCTTGGTCTTTCAGGTTGGCAAAACCTTCACGGATGGCCTCGTCGGTCATCGACGAGATCCAGAGGCGCTTTACAGGACATTTAGCTTGTGCCTTCTGCATCACCCATCGCTGGATGAGTTCACCCTCTTGTCCGGCGTCACCGCAGTTCACGATGCCGTCGGCCGCCTGCATCAGGCGCTCGATGATGGCAAACTGCTTCTTGATACCGTTGTCGTCGATGAGTTTGATGCCGAAGCGCTGGGGCACCATCGGCAGTTGGGTGAGGGCCCAGGGTTTCCAGGCCGCCGTATAGTCGCCAGGCTCCTTCAGGGTACAGAGGTGGCCGAAGGTCCATGTCACCTGATACCCGTTGCCTTCCATATATCCGTCGCGTGAACTGGTGGCGCCAATGATACGTGCAATGTCGCGTGCCACGCTCGGTTTCTCTGCTATGCAGACTATCATATCTTCGTTGTCGTTTTGTTTTGATTGCCGCAAAGGTACGAATAATCTGCGAATTATCGCACGTTCCTGTGAAAAAGTTTAGGTAAAAAGGCCGTTTACAAAAAAATCGGGCCGACATTCTTTCAATGCCAGCCCCATTTCCACTTTTTCCCTTTTTTACCCTTTTACCTTTAGAACGGTCCGTAGCCCATGCAGCTCGTGGTGGTGATGGCCGTGAGGAAGGCCGTGAGCGCGGCTACTATCACCTTCACCGCAATCTCAATGAATCTCTTTTTCATAGTGTGTTACTTTTTATTGTCACACAGATCTTCACGGATCTTCACAGATTTTATATTCCTTCGGAATAATAAGATCTCATTCGGAATAACAAGATCTCATTTGCTTACTCGTCCCGTGAGGGACAACAATCTGTGAGATCTGAGAGATCTGTGTGCCATTTTAAAACCCAGCGCTTAATCCTTGTCGAAGCCGTCATCATCAGCTGC
>JAFZCU010000212.1 GCA_017556145.1 Prevotella sp.
ACTCGGTGACCTCTGGGATACGCATAATGCGACGAGTGAAGGCATCGGCCATATCGTGGTTGATCTGTTGGAGTTTGACTTTGCAGAAAACCAGAAGACCACGATCCAACTTCTCCGGATCGAGGATGGCCACATACTTCTTGATGAACCCTTTCTTTTCCAATCGTTTTTGACGTTCAAATACGGGTGTTGGGGTCAGATGGACGGCATCGGCCAGCTCTTTTGTGGTCAATTTCGCGTTTTTTTGCAGTGTTTTCAGGATCTGCAAGTCGGTTTCATCGAGTATTTCAGCCATATTTTAGAGTTTTATTCTGTTTGAGAGGCTCATAAGGGCTCCAAATGGAAAGATTTTCTTTCTCGGCTGCAAATTTAGGGATATTTTCTGAATTCTGCAAGAAATTTGGAAGATATTTCCAAAGTTCGTACCTTTGCACCGTCGAAAGTAATAAATGACAGAATAAAATAATAACAATTTAAAATTAAAGAAAGGATAAGGTTATGAGTACAAAGAATTATCGTTTTGAGACTTTACAACTTCATGTAGGCCAGGAACAGGCTGACCCCGCAACCGACGCTCGCGCCGTGCCCATCTATCAGACCACGTCGTATGTGTTCCGTAATTCACAGCACGCTGCCGACCGTTTCGGCCTCCGCGATGCAGGTAATATCTATGGTCGTCTGACCAACTCCACACAGGGTGTGTTCGAGGATCGCGTCGCAGCCCTCGAGGGTGGTGTGGCAGGTCTGGCTGTGGCCTCTGGTGCTGCTGCTATCACCTACGCACTACAGAACATTGCGCAGGCAGGTGATCATATCGTAGCAGCCGATAACCTCTATGGCGGTTCCTACAACCTGATTACCCACACGCTGGCCACACAGGGAATCACGAATACCATTATTAACGTGAACGACCTCGAAGCACTCGATGCCGCCATCCAACCCAACACAAAAGTAGTATATGCCGAGACCTTCGGCAACCCCAACTCCGACGTGCTCGACCTCGAAGGTGTTGCCGCTGTCGCCCACAAGCATGGTATCCCGTTCATCGTGGATAATACCTTCGGCACACCCTATCTGATCCGTCCGCTGGAGCATGGAGCCGATATCGTGGTACACTCCGCTACAAAGTTCCTCGGCGGTCATGGCACAAGCCTTGGTGGTGTCATCGTCGACGGTGGTAAGTTCGACTGGAAGGCCAATCCCGACAAGTTCCCCACATTGGCCAAGCCCGATCCCTCTTATCATGGCATCGTGTTTGCCGATGCAGTAGGTGCTGCAGCATACGTTACCCGCATCCGTGCCGTCATCCTGCGTGATACTGGTGCTGCCATCTCTCCGTTCAACGCCTTCATCCTCTTGCAGGGTGTAGAGACCCTGAGTCTGCGTGTGGAGCGTCATGTGGAGAATGCACTGAAGGTTGTTGATTTCCTCGCAAAGCATCCGAAAGTGGCTGCCGTACATCACCCGGCCCTCGAGAGCCATCACGACCACGCCCTCTACAAGAAGTACTATCCCAACGGCGGTGCCAGCATCTTTACCTTCGAGGTAAAGGGTGGTCAGGAAGAGGCCTGGAAGTTCATCGATGCCTTGCAGATTTTCTCGCTGCTGGCTAACGTGGCAGATGTGAAGAGCCTGGTGATTCATCCCTACACCACCACCCACTCTCAGCTTTCGCCTGAGGAACTGGCCGAACAGCACATCACACCCGCAACCGTTCGTCTGAGCATCGGTACAGAGCATATCGACGACATCATCGACGACCTGAAGCAGGCACTCGACAAGATTTAAGGACAACGGATTACACGAATTACACGGATTATCTCATCATTTGCGTCCAGAAAATCCGTGTAATTCGTGTAATCCGTTGTTAATACAAAAATTATTTCGTATTTTTGCACCAGAAAACCGACACAGATGAGAAATTATATTATTGCCGACAATCAGGAACTGACGCGATTCGCGTTGGAGAGTCTTCTTCAGAAAGAAGAGGAAGAAAATGTGTATCGTGCTTATGACAGGGCAGGACTGGTGGCACTGCTTAAGGAGCATGAGAATGCTGTAGTGCTGCTCGACTATACGTTGTTTGACTTTGCCGACGAGGACCAGCTTTTGATTATCGCTGAGCGTTTCAGTCTGTCAGACTGGATTCTCATCAGCGATGAGCTCACCCCCCAGTTCATCCGCCGCGTGGTCTATTCTTCCCATCAGTTCAGCGTAGTGTTCAAGGACGGACCGCTAAGTGAGGTTCGTGAGGCTATCAATGCAGTAAACCGCCATACACGATATCTCAGCCAGAGGGCTTTGGAGACCATCATCACCCAGCAGCAGGAGGATGAGACACCCAGCATCCTGACGCAGACAGAGACGGAGATTGTGAAAGCCATCGCTCTGGGCAAGACCACGAAGGAGATTGCCGCGGAGCGCTTCTCAAGTATCCACACCGTCACCACTCATCGCAAGAATATCTTCCGTAAACTGGGTATCAACACAGCGCACGAAGCGGTAAAATACGCGCTCCGTGCGGGGTTGATTGATCCTTCTGAATTCTATATTTAGTCTTCCTTGACAATCGGGTAGAGTTCGATGAACTCGCCCTGATGGTTCTGACCGTCGTTGATGAGCTCAGCCATCTTCTCGCCAACGGTTTCGATATCATGGAAACCAGGCAGTGCCATATTTCCGTTCAGGTCGGTGGTGGTGGGACCTGGGTGAACGGAGAAGACTTCCAACGGTGTGTTGCTCTGCTGCAACTCGATAGCCATCACACCCATCATCGCATTCTGGGCAGCCTTGCTGGCAACGTAGGCCAGCGGATGCCAATAAGGACTGATTTCTGAGGGGACTGTCACATTGACGATACGACCTTCATTCTTGGTGAGCAGCGGCATCAGCGCCTTGGTGAGGGCAAAGGTGCCGATGAAGTTCACGTCGAGTGTTTCCTTAATCTCGCTGAGTTCTGTGTGCAGGCTGTCCACACTCATGTCGCCAGGGATGCCTGCATTGTTTACGAGCAGAGTCAGTTCTGGATATTTTTCATTAATCTCCTTGACAGCCTGTTCGATGTTGGCGAGATCACGCAGTTCGATGTTCACCCAGCCCAGCACGTCGACACCTGCCGATTTAAGTTCGCCGATAGCCTTTTCTGCCCGCTCTTCATTGCGTGCGCCGATTATCACCTGCCATCCACTTTTTCCGAGGTGCTTGGCAATTCCGAATCCGATGCCTTTGTTGGCTCCTGTCACTAAAACAATCTTTTTCATACCTTATTTCTTTTTATCTACTTACTTTTTCCGCTGCAAAGGTACAAAGAAATACGGAAATGAAAATACCATGAGTGTGGTATTTTGCAAAAAGAACCGATTCTTTAGTTGCACATTCAGAAAAAAACACTATCTTTGTAGCCGAATATCTAAACCACATAAGTTATGGAGAAGTTTGAATTGATGGTGTTGCCGTATGCGCCAGAGGCTTTGGAGCCGGTGATTAGCAAAGAGACGATTGGTTTCCATCATGGAAAGCATTTGGCTGGGTATGTAAACAATCTGAATGGACTGTTAGAGGGGAGCCCTTTGGCAGGACTGTCACTCGAGGAGATCGTGCTGAAGGCCGATGGTGGTATGCTGAATAATGCCGGACAGATTCTGAACCACAATCTGTATTTCGGACAATTCTGTGCCCCTAAAGCAGACAATCGTCCTATTGGTAAGCTTGCAGAGGCCTTCAATAAGCAGTTCGGTTCATTCGAGGCCTTCAAAGACGAGTTCCAGAAAAAAGGCGCCACGCTGTTTGGCTCTGGTTGGGTATGGCTTTCTGCAGATGCTGAGGGTAAGCTCGTCATCACGCAGGAGCCGAATGCCGCCAACCCCATTCAGAAGAGTCTTAAACCCCTGCTAACGTTCGACGTTTGGGAGCACGCCTATTATCTTGACTATCAGAACCGCCGTCCCGATCACCTTGCAGCCCTTTGGCAGATCATCGATTGGGAGGTCATCGAAAGCCGTTATGTCCTATAAATGAAATTTTGCACATAGTATAACCATTAAGAATTATAATTGATGAAACAGTATTATCGTATTCTGGCTTATGTCGGAGGAAGCATCGCTTTGATTTTGATCCTTTTTGCCACCTGTTGCACAGTGGTTGATTCTGGTGAGGTAGGTATCCGTTTCCACAAATGGTCGCTCAATGAGCAAGACTATGGCGGTGTGGAAGGTACATGCAAAGGTTGGGTCTTTTATAATCCCATTACCACTAACGTCTTCACCTATCCCACGTTCACGCAGCGAAAGCAATATGAGACCTTTTCCGTGAACGCCAAAGACGCTTCACTCTTTGAGATGGACCCCACCATCGCCTATCGGATCAATCCAGACAAGGCCTGTGACATCTTCACAAAATACCGTGTGGGCGTGAAGGATCTGGAAGAAGGCTACATCCGCACTTGTATCTACGAGGCCTATCGTACCTGTGCCAACCAATACACCTCAGACTCGCTGATGTCGAACCGTGCCAACTTCGAGCGCGATGTCCGCAACCGTCTGGAGAAATCGCTGATGTCAGAAGGATTCCTCGTGGAGGAATTCACCAGTAAGATTACACCTCCCTCGTCGCTGTTGTCGATGATCGATGCCAAGAACACCGCCATCCAGAGTGCCCTAAAGGCAGAGAACGAGGTGAAAGAGGCTGAGGCCAACGCCAAAATTGCCGTCGCCAAGGCCGAAGGTAATGCGAAAGCCATGAAAATCAAGGCTGATGCTGAGGCTTACTACAACCGCACCATCGCCGCATCGCTCTCACCAATGATTGTCCAGGAAGATATGATCGAGAAGTGGGACGGCAAGATGCCTCAGATCATGAGTGGCAACGGCGGTATGATAATGGATATCTCGAAAGTGATAGGCAGCGGGAAATAACTATCCCATCGATTTATTGAATTTCTGCCTATACCAAATCGTCTGCAGGATCCCCCGCATGGCGAGGTAGATGATTTGTGCTAACCACAAGCCATGATTGCCTAACGCATCCTCTGACAACAGATAGACCGCAAAGAAGACAAGGGCGGAGAAGAACGAGGAGACGAGCATGCCACGGGTGGCCGTGAGGCCGATGAAGATGCCGTCCCAGATAAAGGCGACGCATCCCGCAGCCGGTATCAGCCAAGCCCACCAAAGGTATTCGCGGGAAGTTACGATTACCTGAGGCTCATCCGTCAACAGGGCAACGATCCAATGGCCACCAACTATATATAATAAGGTATAGACGGAAGTTACGATGAGCATCCACATCCAAAGTCTGCGCAGCGTTTCGCGGAAGGCAACACCATTGTGTGCTCCATAGGCCTTGCCACCCAGCGCTTCACCTGCATAAGCAAAGCCGTCCATGAAGTAAGAGAAGAAGAGGTAGAGTTGAATCAGTACTGTGTTTACAGAGAGAATCACCGCTCCTTGGCGGGCACCTGCAGAAGTAAAAAAGAGATTGACAGCCACAAGGCAGAGCGTACGAAGGAAGATGTCGCGATTAACTGCGAAGAAATACCGGATATTCTCAAATAGCCTGTCTTTCCGGAAATGCCGGAATAACCGACTGTAATATCTAGCCAGCAGTCCCACTGCCATCAGCAGTCCTGCATATTGCGCAATGACCGTTCCCAATGCCACACCTTCGATCTTCATCCCAAAGCCATAGACAAGGGTGAGCGAAGCGAGGATATTCACTACATTCTGCATGATACTGATTACCATCGGAATACGTGTATTCTGCATACCGATATACCACCCCATCAGACTGAACAGGGCGAGCGAGGCTGGTGCTCCCCAAATTACTATATTATAATAGGTAGAGGCAAAAGGAGCAACGTCGGGCGTCGGCCCAATCAACCAGAACATCAGCCACTTGAGTGGCACTTGGAGTATGATCATCAACAATGCGATACCAAAGGCTATTGCCACCGAACGTACCAATAATCTTGTGACTTCTGTGAGATTCCTGCGCCCTAAGGCCTGGGCCGTTAATCCGCTGCTACCCATACGGAGGAATCCAAAAAGCCAATAAACGAGATTAAAGATCATCGAGCCCACCGCTACAGCGCCGATATAGACGGGACTTCCCATGTGGCCAACGATGGCTACGTCGATCATCCCAAGTAGCGGTACAGTGATGTTCGACACGATCGAAGGCAGGGCTATCTGCAGTATCTGGCGGTCTCGTTGGTTCATATCGACTGCAAAGTTAAGCATTTTTTTGGCGCGTGCAAAAATTTTGCTTAACTTTGCAGCCTGTTATGACGATACTCCTGATAGTCCTGGTCTATTTTGTCGTGCTTTTAGGCATCAGTCATCTGACGAGCCGCAAGGCCAATAACGATATGTTCTATCGTGCCAACCGCAAGGCCCCTTGGTATATGGTGGCTTTTGGCATGATTGGCGCCTCCATCTCTGGCGTCACCTTCGTATCTGTGCCTGGCATGGTGCTGACATCACAGATGACCTACTTGCAGATGTGTCTCGGCTTTATCGTGGGTTACCTCGTCATCGCCTTTGTGCTGCTGCCGCTCTATTACCGGCTTCAGCTGACAAGCATCTACACCTATTTAGGACAGCGTTTGGGCAACCGTTCTTATCTGACGGGGGCATGGTTTTTCCTGCTATCGAAGATGGTGGGTGCATCAGTCAGGTTTTACGTGGTTTGTATCATCCTCCAGCAGTTTGTGTTCGATCCGGCAGGCATTCCTTTCATCGTGAATTTGGTGGGTATGGTACTGTTGATATGGCTCTATACCCGTCGAGGCGGTATCGGAACGTTAGTGTTTACGGATTCTTTCCAGACGGTGTGTTTGTTTACGGCACTGGTGCTCATCATTTTCGAAGTCATAGGACATCTTAACTTTTCTGTTGGCGAGGCTGTCAGCGCCATTGCCGACAGCAAGATGAGCCGTATCTTCGTTTTCAACGACTGGGTGTCGCCACATCATTTCTGGAAACAGTTTCTGAGCGGTGCCTTCATCGCCATTGTGATGACGGGACTCGACCAGGACATGATGCAGAAGAACCTGACCTGTAAGACCTTGAAGGATGCCCAAAAGGATATGTGTACATACGGTGTTGCTTTTGTACCTGCCAACCTGCTCTTTCTCTCATTAGGTGTGCTGCTGTCAATGGTATTCGGTACAGAACTGAAAGGAGATGAACTGCTCCCCACCTTCGTTCAAGGCACCAGTACTATTTACCTGTTCGTTCTTGGTATTGTGGCAGCCTCGTTCTCAAGTGCCGACTCTGCCTTGACATCGCTCACCACTTGCTACTGTGTCGATATCCGTCGGAAGCAAGACAATGAATTACTGAGAAAGCGCATCCACGTCGTGATGTGTTTCATCTTCATCTTGTTTATCCTTCTGTTCAGGGCTGTCAACTCCACGTCGCTCATCGATGCTGTTTATATCCTTGCATCCTATACCTATGGTCCGTTGCTGGGGCTCTTTACCTTCGGACTTTTTACAAGATGGCAACCCATCGACAGATTAGTGCCCTATATCTGCGTGGCATCTCCCCTAATCTGCTATGCCCTCGACACTGCTGTAGGATACATTTGGAATTATCATTTTGGCTATGAACTGCTGATGCTCAACGGCCTGCTCACCTTTGTCGGGCTATGGCTGACATCGGTAAAAGATGTCCGAAAAAGACAAATTCCGTAGTAAAAGTTCTGTTAAATTACAAATTGAATCATAAAACAAGCCGTAATTCTATTTTTTTTATTATCTTTGCAGCGAAAAATAAAACCATAGATAATATAACAATGAAAACTATTCTTAAAAAAACTATCATTACGTGTGCTGCTGGTCTCTTTACGATGACCGCTTATGCACAATTGTCAACCAATCCTGACAAGTTTTTGGGTAACATTACGACAAGCTATCAAGTACGCTCAGATTTTTCTTCACTTTGGAACCAGATTACTTGTGAGAACGAATCTAAGTGGGATGCCATTGAACCCCAACGAGGCAACTTTACCTTTGGTAATTCCGATAGGGCGGCCAACTATGCTAAGCAACATGGTTTTCCTTTCAAATATCATACCCTGATCTGGGGCGGCCAATATCCTTCGTGGATGAACAATCTTTCCTTAGTAGAACAGAGTAAGGCCCTTGAAGAGTATTTTGACGCTGTGAGCCAACATTATCCTGATATCGATATGATTGACGTGGTGAACGAGGCTGTCCCGGGTCACAATCCGGCACCCTACAAGGCTGCCTTGGGCGGTGATGGAAAAACGGGCTACGACTGGATTATCAGAGCTTTCGAGATGGCCCATGAACGATGGCCAAACACAATTTTAATCTATAACGACTACAATTCTATCCGCTGGCAAAAAGATCAGTTTATTACGCTTGTCTCAACATTGCGTAATGCTGGTGCGCCAGTTGACGCTTATGGATTACAGAGCCACGAATTAACGGATATTAGCCTTCAAGACTGTACAAATGCGTTAAAGGATCTTGACGATAAGCTTAAAATGCCTATGTACAGCACGGAGTTTGACATCGGCACAGCAGACGACCAACAGCAATTAAAACAATATAAGAACCTTATTCCCCTGCTTTGGGAAAAAGATTATTGTGCAGGCATCACGCTCTGGGGCTATATTTACGGTGCCACTTGGACAACAGACGGAAACTCTGGTCTTATCAAAAATGGCAAGGATCGTCCTGCAATGACATGGCTTCGTGAATATATGGCTTCTGATGCCGCCAAGAACGCCAAGAGTCCTTTTCCTGGTATGAAGAGACGCATGGGTGTGTTTGTGACGCCATTGGAACAGAAAATTGTCAAAGGCGATGTCCTGCCTATCAAGGTGCGTACTTTTATCACCGATGCTTATAAAGCAGAAAAAGAAGACATTGCCATCGAAAAGGTGGAGCTATATTGCGGTTCTGACCTAATTGCTTCAATGACAGAGGAACCCTATGTGACAGAATACACCACCACGACTACTGGCAAGCAAGAATTTAAAGCCATCGTTTACATGAACGATGGAAAGACCTATGAGCGTTACGCCAGCGTCACTGTACTCAATTCTACAGCAAAACGCGAACCCTATAACGGGACTGCATCTGTACTGCCTGGCACGATCATTGTGGGAGAATATGATAATGGCGCCTCAGGGGTAACATACAACAAAGCCTCACGCAATGCGACTTCAACTACTCAAGATGGTGGATGGATGGAGTATTCTGTTGATGTGAAAGAAGACGGACTCTACTCCTTCGATGCTGAAGTTGCTTCAACAAAGAGTGGCTGTACCTTCCATTTGTCAGAGTATTCTCTCGACGGTCTGCAGTTCTTAACTGATATGATAGAAGTTCCCAAGACAAGCAGCAATACAGACTTTCAGACGATGCATTTTGCCCTTAAAAAAGAGCTGACAGCTGGACGTCACAGGCTCTGCCTGAATATCGACAAGGGTGGCTTCTATATCAAGAGTCTCACCTTCCACAAAGATAGTCAGGACGAAAATATAGAGGTTAGTTTCTCTGAAGACAGTCCTGTGGCCATTCTTGGAGGCGAGAAAGCCACCATCACAGTGAATGCATCTTCGAAGACCAGTACTATTGCCAATGTAAAGGTGTATGTGAACAATCTGCTGATAGCCACACTGACTGAGGCACCTTACACCATAGAATATGAACCCGCTGAGCAAGGCCGTTATACCGTTGTGGCCATCGCTACTGATGTTAATGGTATGTCAAAGACGGCAACATATACCCTGAATGTCAATCCTAAGCGTGAGCCGTTTGCCAAGACAGGAGCCTTCTCTATTCCTGGAACAGTGCAGATGGAGTTCTACGATAAGGGAGGCGAAAGTGCTGCTTATCATGATAATGATCCGGAGAATCAGGGTGATGCAAATTACCGTTCCTCAGATGGTGTGGATATCGTTAATGGTAATGGTGGCAAAGCCATCGGTTATACGAATACTGGCGAGTGGGTGGAATACACGGTCAATGTTAAAGAAGCAGGTACATACGACTATAAGGCCACTGTTTCTTCGGGCACCACAAATTCCGGTTTCTCCATCAACTTGAATGAAAACGGTAAGATCACAAAGCTGGCGGATGTCAAAGTTCCGCAGACTGGCAGTAATGACTGGGGTACCTATACGACTGTATCGGGAACCTTCAGCCAACCTTTGGCAGCTGGCGAACAGATTCTTCGTCTCACAATCACTGGATCCAGTTGTAACATCGACAAGATTCAATTCAGTATAAATACATCAGGCATCAATGGTGTGACAACCGATGAGTCGTCGTCTGATGATGCACTTTACAACCTCTCTGGCCAGAAGGTGAATGCCAACTATAAGGGCATCGTCATCCAGCGTAACAAGAAACGGTTGAGCAAATAAGTTGCCTGAAAATATATATTTAGGAATGGAGAACAAGACTTTTAAGCGTACGACAGTGACGTCGGCGCTGCCCTATGCGAATGGCGGCGTACATATCGGCCACTTGGCCGGTGTGTATGTGCCCGCTGATATCTATGTGCGCTATCTGAGACTGAAGAAGCGCGAGGTGCTGTTTATCGGAGGTTCTGACGAGCACGGTGTACCCATTACAGTGCGTGCCCGCAAGGAAGGTATCACACCTCAGGATGTAGTCGACCGCTATCATAAGATGATTAAGGACTCTTTCGAGGAGTTCGGTATCTCATTTGATATCTACAGCCGCACTACCAGCGAGACACACCATAAGTTTGCAGCCGAATGGTTTAAGAAGCTCTATGACGAGGGCAAACTGACAGAGGAAACAACTGAGCAGCTCTATGACGAGGAGGCAAAGCAGTTCTTGGCAGACCGCTACGTTACAGGAGAATGCCCTCATTGCCACAACGAAGGAGCCTACGGTGATCAGTGCGAGAAGTGCGGACGCGACCTTTCGCCTACAGAGTTGATTAATCCGAAGTCAACCATCTCTGGTTCTACGCCAGTACTGAAGAAAACCAAGAACTGGTATCTGCCTCTGAACGAGTATCAGGATTGGCTGAAGCAGTGGATTCTCGAGGAGCATAAGGAATGGCGCCCGAATGTTTATGGACAGTGTAAGTCTTGGCTTGACATGGACCTCCAACCCCGAGCAATGACACGCGACTTGGACTGGGGTATTCCTGTGCCCGTGCAGGATGCAGAGGGCAAAGTACTCTATGTGTGGTTTGATGCCCCTATCGGTTATGTGTCGAATACGGTCGAGTTGTGCCAGAAAGAGCCCGAGAAATGGGGCAACTGGGAGAAATGGTGGCAGGATGAGGATACACGTCTGGTACACTTCATTGGCAAGGACAACATCGTGTTCCACTGCATCATCTTCCCTGTCATGATGAAAGCCCACGGTAAGTATATCATGCCTGATAACGTGCCAGCTAACGAGTTTCTGAATCTCGAGAATGACAAGATTTCTACTTCTCGCAACTGGGCCGTATGGCTCCATGAGTATTTGGTAGATATGCCAGGCAAGCAGGATGTCCTACGTTATGTATTGACAGCTAATGCGCCTGAGACCAAGGACAACAACTTTACCTGGAAGGACTTTCAGGATCGCAATAACAACGAACTCGTGGCTGTTTATGGCAACTTCGTGAATCGTGCCCTCCAGCTCACCAAAAAATACTGGAATGGTGTGGTACCTGCTTGTGGCGAACTTCTCGACGTCGATAAGTCTGCTCTTGAGGAATTCAAGGATGTCAAAGAGAAAGTGGAGGCGCTGCTGGAGCAGTTCAAGTTCCGCGATGCGCAGTTCGAGGCGATGAACCTGGCCCGTATCGGTAACCGCTATATCACAGAGTGTGAGCCTTGGAAGGTTTGGAAAACTGATCCCAAGCGGTGTGAGACCATCCTGAATATCTGCTTGCAGTTGACAGCCAATCTTGCCATAGCCTTCGAGCCATTCCTGCCATTCAGCAGTAAAAAGCTTCGTGAGATGCTCAATATCGACAGCTTTGAGTGGGAACAGCTGGGTAGCACAGATCTGCTGAAAGCCGGCCACCAGTTAGGTGAGCCTGCTCTGCTCTTCGAGAAGATCGAGGACGATGTGATTCAGAAACAGCTCGACAAGCTCGCTGCTACAAAGAAGGCCAACGAGGCAGCTGCTTACAAGGCTGCCCCCATTAAGGATACGGTAAGTTTCGAGGATTTTGAGAAACTTGATATTCGTGTCGGTCTGGTAAAGGATTGCCAGAAAGTGAAGAAGAGCAAGAAGCTCCTTCAGTTCACCATCGACGATGGCTCAGGTACTGATCGTACCATCTGTTCTGGTATCGCAGCCTTCTATGAGAACCCAGAGGAACTGATTGGCAAGCGCATCCTCTTTGTAGCTAACTTTGCTCCTCGCCAGATGATGGGCATCGAGAGTCAGGGTATGATTCTCAGTGCGGTCGATGCCGACGAGAGTCTCAGTGTGGTTACAACGACGAAGGATGTCAAGCCTGGCAGTCAGGTGGGGTAACAAGGAGTCTTAAAGCCTTCACCAAACGCGTATTGTCTTCGTGATTACGAACGGCAATACGCATATATTGGCGATGTGGATCCAGACCTGGTTTCAGACTGCAATCGCGCGTCAGGATATTATGCTGGCGCAGCATATAGATCACAATCCCATTGGCGGTATAGGGAGGCAGCACCTCGCAGAGGAAGTAATTGGCCTGTGACGGCATCACACGAAGGAAAGAAATCGTACGCAGTTGTTGTTCGAAATCAGCTCGTTCAGTAACAAACTTCTCACAGGCTTTTTGGTAATCTTTCTCATGCTTGTTGTAGATCTGCATAAAGAACTCAGCGAAGGAGTTTAGGTTCCAGATAGACGCCTCCTTCTTGATACGCGCTATCAGTTCCTTATCAGCAGAGGCGAGGATACCTAAGCGCAGACCTGGCACACCATAACTCTTGGAGATACTCTTCATCACAGCCATGTGGGGATAAGCCTCCAAAGTTTCGTCAGAAAGCAGTGAACTTGTTGCATAGTCTGTACAGAAGTCAACGAAACTCTCATCAACCACCAAGCGGATACCTTGCTCTTCGCACCAGGCAGAGAGTCTCAGTACGTCTGTCTTGGAAATGAAATTGCCAGAGGGGTTGTCTGGATTGATAAGCATCAGTTGGCCAATACCTTTGCCGGCAAAGAATGCCATCAGATTATCAACTGTATAGCGGTAGTCTTCATTCTGTGGAACAAACGTCACCTGACAGTCTTTGTCGTAGCGGTTAGGATATTCCTCAAACGTTGGGCGTATGAAACCAATCTTACCTTTAGTATCCTCCATCAGGATTTTAATGAGTTCTGCAGCGCCGTTACCAGGCACGATATATGGTTCGCTCACGCCAAAGCACTTGCTGGCAATCAGCGTGTTCACCTTCATTCCAGAGGGATATTCCGTGAGCAGGGTATCAAAATTATGGCGCAGTTCGTCCTTCATCCGTTTGGAGGGGAAGAAAGGATTCACCAGATAGCAGAAATCCAGCATCTGTGGGAAGCGCCAGAAACCACCATAGCGTCCATAATACTTCCGCAAGACATCCTGGTCGTTGGCAAAAATTGCCTCAGCAATATCGAGATCCTGTTTGTCATCGATCTCATACCACCGCTCCCGACCTATTGGCAGGGCCTTCATATTGTGACTGTCGAGCATAGAGATGATACGCAGCACGTTCTCGTAATACTCATTGTTGCCAACTGCTTTCGTATAGGCATCGAGGAAAGGCACGTATTTTTGCTGCAGAAACGCCTGACTGAATTTATAGATATTGACGGTCTTGTAATAACTGTCGACATCAGCATAGTCGAAGGCCTCTTTCGAAATGAAGTTCACGATATGCTGCTCTTCATCAAGGCGCACCATCGTCCCGTCCATCCACGACTCATATTTGGCCACAAGCGCCAGATTGGGATAGGGATTTTCAAGAATCATCGGGAACAGACGGTCGCTGAAGATGAGGTCGCTCTCTATCAAGAGGGTGTCATCTTCCTGCAACTGCTCTTTTACCATCGAGAGCGAATAGATATTGTTGGTCTTGTCGTAGATGGGGTTTTCGGCATACTCGATCTTCAGCTGCTCATCGTAGCGATGGCCGATATAGTCTATCAGTTTCTGTCCCTGATGGCCCACCACAATGATGACACGGTTGAGTGAGAGACCCGACAACTGTCCGAGCAAACGGTCTATCAGTCGCACGCCGTTCACGGGGACCATACATTTGGTATTCTCCTTTGTCAGTTCTCCGAGTCTGCGGCCCATTCCTGCCGCTAAGATGATTGCTTGCATATGATTGGTGTTATAGTTTCTTTATAAAATGTAGGCCTCGAACTGATGGGTTACCCGCTCCTCAGGAGGAGGCAGTGTCATATAGTCACCATAAGTTCGCTCCAGATAGTCGTGATAGCCTACCATAGTCTTGTACATCTTTCCCTCGAACTCGATATCGACAGATGAGGCGATATCCTCAGCAGGGAAACAGCCTTTCAGTTTCGGTCCCGCCTCAGTCATGTTACATACCGTCTTGGTAGGATGTGTTAAAATGATAAGGCTCCTGATCCTGCCCTCTATCTGTCTGACAGACAGAGGCCAGTGCTTATAGACCCAATAGGCCAACCGCGATTGCAAAGGATTGCTTTTCGAAATCTTGCAGCGGCGAATCTTGTACAGCAGTTTCTTTTTCTTGAAAACCTGCTCACGCTCTTTTGGGTCATCTGATACGTAATCCACAGGGAAGATGTCCATATAAACCCCAATCTGATAACCCTCCGTTTCTTTCTCCACCATCAGGGTTTGCTGGTCAACCACCTTGGCAAATGTATAATAATAATGGGGTTCTGTCTGTGGGTTGATAACACGATAGCGACCAGTCTCATCGCAATACGTCTGAAGGAATTGCTCATAATCCTTCCGAGGCATATAAATGTCGATATCGTCATCCCAGGGGATGTACCCCTTGTGACGGACGGCACCTATCAACGTTCCGCTCGAAAGGAAATAGGTCAATCCGTGTGCCTCGCAGAATCGGTGCACATTGTCCAGAATACCTATCTGGATTCCGCGTAACTGGTTAATATCTGTTATCTGTTTCATTCTGCGTGCAAATTTACTCAATTTGTTTGGAACATCAAACAAAAAGTAGTATTTTTGCACGCAGATATGGAGAATTTAAAGGATAAGACGGCCAAAGGCATTGCTTGGGGAGCCATCAACAATGGTGCTACTCAAGTGCTGAATCTCGTGTTTGGCATCTTTTTGGGACGTTTGCTTTCTACAGATGATTATGGTATCTTAGCCTTAATAACCATTTTTACCCTCTTGGCAGGATGTCTTCAGGCCGCAGGCTTTTCCCAGGCTTTAGCCAATCTTAAGACGCCCACTCAGCGTGATTATAACGCTGTGGCGTGGTTTAACATTCTGGCAGGTATCTCCATGTATGTCTTGCTATTCTTCTGTGCGCCTTTGATTGCCCGATTCTTCGATCAGCCATTGCTGACAGATGTTTCCCGTCTGGCTTTTCTTACGATACCTATCTCTGCCATAGGAATCGTGCCTAATGCCAAATTGTGGATAGAGTTGCGCAATCGTGAACTGGCCATTGCTGCCATCGTTGCCCTACTCACCTCCGGATGTTGTGGCGTATGGATGGCTTGGAATGGCTGGGGATATTGGAGTCTGGCCTGGCAACAGGTTATCTATATTATTGTTGCCACCATCATCAAGTATTACTATACTCACTGGATACCTACATTGCCCGTTGATTTCAAGCCTATTCGCAGCATGTTCCGCTTCTCGTCGAAAATGCTGATCACAAACATGCTGACGGTTATAAGCCAGAATGTGCTAACGTTTATCTTTGGTAAATTATTACCAATCTCGACTGTTGGTCTTTTCACACAGGCCAACAAGTGGAACACCATGGGCAGTTCTTTTGTTTCCAATACGATGGCACAAGTGGCCCAACCCGTTCTGGCCAGCATCAACGACGAGGAAAACCGTCAGGAGCGTGTCTTCCGAAAGATGCTGCGATTTACCTCGTTCCTGTCGTTTCCACTGATGATAGGATTGGCATTGGTAGCCTATGAATTCATTATGTTAACAATAGGTCCCACCTGGGAGCGATGCGTTCCTCTCCTTCAGATACTCTGTATCGGAGGAGCATTCCTCCCCTTGCATACGCTTTATCAGAATTTCATTATCAGCCGTGGCAGGTCCGATCTTTATCTCTGGATGGTAAGTTTGCAGATTATACTTCAAATTGGTATTACGCTCAGTTTGTCCTCACAGGGTATAACCATCATGGTGGCAGCTTTTTCGATACTTAACATCCTTTTCACGTTGTGCTGGCATTTCGCTATGAGACGAGTTCATCCGTTGGCAACATCTGAAGCATTGAAGGATACCATACCATTTGCCCTGATTGCAGCCTTTTGTATGATAGTAACCCATTATGCCACGCTTTGGGCTGATATGCTCTGGTTGAGGCTCTGCCTGCGAATCATCATGGCAGCAGTTCTATACCTCGGCATTATGAAGCTGCTTCATGTCAAAACACTGGAAGAGTGTCTTTCTTTCATAAAGAAGCGTTTTTTATAGAACCATTTGGTTGAAAGGAACGCAAATCTCAGAAGCGCGGTTGTCTTCTTGTGGGCAAACAAACCATGCAAGATACGGAAGAGCAGATGTTGTGGCTTATAGGAAAGAACCTCTGTAATATCTCTTTTTGTAAATCCTGCTTTAAGAGCCTGATGATAGGCATTAAGCATTCCGATTTCCATCGCAAAAAGGTAATTGTCTTTCAAATCGTTTTTTTTGAAATAGACCCATAATTCCTGGTTTGCCTTCAGCAGTGACAACACATGCTTTGCAGAAAGATGGTTCGCAAAGGTACTGGCCGATGAGTCATCCCTATAATAATAGGTAATGTCTTCTATATTTGAAATGCTATTTGCTGCATGAATGAGTCTTGGTGTAAGCGCCAGATCCTCCGCCATATTGATGTCCTCCACAGAAGAGATTTCATGTTCAGTATACAGGTTCCTGCGTATGAGCCGTGCCCAGATATGAGGCAATAGGGTGTTTTGAATCAGCATCAGTTTCAAACAACCATCCTTGTCGAAGTGTGGCTCCCGGTGGGCAATCATTGTCCCGTCCTCGAATAGCGACGCATATGAACTTGATATGATATCCGCCCCTGTCTCTTGTTGTTTGGCAACCAGTTTCTCTACGGCATCCAACGCCAGATAATCATCACTGTCGACATTCATGATGAAATCACCGGTAGCTGCCTCAAAAGCCGTTTTACGTGCTGCCCCCAACCCTCTATTGTGTTCGTGATGAATGATGTTGACCTGGTTTTGTCTTTGAGGATAGTTTGCCAGAACATGCTGAAGAACTGTTACACTATTATCCGGGGTGCAGTCGTCAACGAAGATATATTCAATATCATTGTACGTTTGCTCAAAAAGGGTTTCTGCACATTGTGAAATGTACTTCTCAACACCATATATAGGAACTAATATTGATATCTTCATAGACTTATAAAATCAACAGTTAATAAACAACCAGCCATTCCACCCCAGCAGGAAAACTGCCAGCAAGGCTACGACGACTCTGAGCGGCAGATGCCATTTCGAGCTGGCAGACTTCAGGGCGTAGGCCATAGAGAGGGGGATGACAAACAACCAGTGGGGGCCCATGATGTAGACTTCGTTGAGACCAAAGCCTAATCCCAAGTGCAGAGCCATGTCGAAGGCAAAACACGACAATATCAGCCACAGGAATCGCTCTTTGCGCCCCATCCAGATGCCTATCAGGAATAAACCGACAATCAGTGCTTCAACCACGTAGTTGATGATATAGCGATATTCCACTACCACAGGACGGCTTTTCAACGTATCGTCAAGCAGATAGTCCTGATGCAGTTGGATGGTCTCACCAAACAGATTATGAACCACTGCCTCCCAGCGGTCTGTCGACACATCCGTCCACTTCATGAATCCCTCTTTGGCAATCGGTGTGCCTGCATGGGCATTCCAGGGATCCTTCATATTCTTCTCATGCACATCCCAGATATGCTTTCGGTACAGTTTGCGCCCACCTTGGATTATCAAGGCCGAATCCGTCTCTCCACTCTGTTCGGCATACAGTTTGATGAACTTCTCAAGGTCAGCCCGCTGTTGGGCTTTTTTCTGGACTTCTGCTGCCTTTTCCTGGGGCAATATATATTCCTGGTATTCCCATTTGCAGAACATCCACATCAGGGCTGCCGGCAGGACAACCCCCAACAACAGATATTTGGGACGGAAGAATCGCCACTTATTGGTGAACAGGGCTGCCAGATATACCTTCACACCATTGCTAAGAGTGACACCAGCTGTGATTACAAACAAGAGGACTGTTTGCCAGATGCTGAGGCGTTGATCCTTGTTGATGGCTCTTCCGCAGATATATAAGGTGAGCAATAACAGCATCTGCGACATCACGAAATGATCAGGCACAACGAGTCCTACCATCGTAAAGGCAAACCCAAAGAACATCGCATTCAGAATGATACCGTCGGTTTCTTTCAGGCCTATCACCTCTACCAGAATACGACGCATAAAGATATAGGAATAGAAACCACAGAACACCAATAGCAAGCCTACGAGGTATTGCACCAGATTCAAACCCGTCAGTTCTATAAGACACGTGTTCAACAGGTATGGAATCCACATCATAAAGGCGAGCAACGGATGGCGATAGACGTTGTAACCCTGATACCAATTGGTAACAGTAGAATAGGTGATGGGATCGTAGCCGGATATCTTGAACTGAAGGATAAACTCCTTATAGTCATCAGGCATGATACCCACAAACTGGGGGTATTTGCTGATTAACACCAGATTCAGCAGCACTATCAGTATGAGTACGATGATTGCCTGTATCTTTTCAGAGGGTTTTATCCTAAACAGATTCGGTTGCCTGAACGGCTTATAATACGACTGATCCGCAAAGCCAAGGAGCTCTTTATCGCCTCGGCTGTCGCCATAGGCGGTAAGATGATAATCCTGACGATGGGGGAAGAGCGCTTGTATGCGATTCACTTTCTCCTCGCCATAGCAGTTCTTCGTGAGGAAACGGCCAGTCAGAAGGCCCTCCTCCACCTCGATCTGCGTTCCAATAACCCGTAAGCTCCTGTCTCCTGTCTCCTGACTCCTGTCTCCTGACTCCTGTCTCCTGACTCCTTCAAAAAATAGCTGTACCCAGTTGTCGATGGAGGCGCTGACAATAAGCACCTCGGCTCCATCGGCTTGGGCTTGCCTTAGCGTCTTTATGCCCTGCGGACGGAGCAGATGCTGATTGTCTTTTGCAAACCGCTGACAGAGGTCATCAAAAGCCTCCAATGTCATACCCCTGAAAAAATAGGAAAACACCTTCTGCTTTGCCTGATAGTTGGGATAGAGACGCAGTTTCATCAGCACCAGCAACGGGGCATATCGCACGAATCCCTTAACAAAGGCCCAGAACCCACAGGCATAGCGGATAAACGCTATGAAAGAGTCCCTGGTGGTCAGTGTTCCGTCGAAATCAAAGGCAACGATCTTTCTCATAGCTTCGGACTTGGTATTTTATGGATTAACTTCATGAACAGCCACGAGAGGAAGACGGTGGCCACCACATAGAGCAGCAGACCTGCATACTGGTCTTGTTGATAATACGGTCGCACAAAGACTTTACGCACGATGGGATGAACCACGAAGATGGCGGCAGAGATACCACCCAGCCAAACGATATAGGGGGATAGCTTTTGAGGCGTCAGCTTCACCAGTGCAATGGTACCCCAGATAATCAGGGCTGGAACGAACAGCCAACAGACAAAATCGGTACTGGCGTAGAAAATGCCAGCCACCGCCACAAGCAGACTCAATAGCCATATGAATAGCTGGTGCTTACCCGTAGGCACCTTCCAGTCTTTTGCGACACCTTGTTCGTAGCGTGCCTGCAGCAGACCTATGCCAAAGGGCAGCATGCCACCTACGAAATTATAGCGCAGCCGCTCCAGCGCCACCATATCGTTTTCAACACAGACTTGCCAAGCTCCGAACACCACAATACAAATGGCAACCACACCCCAATGCCGCCAGCGGTAGAACACCAGACGGTATAAGATGTACATCTGAAGGGTGATGCTGAAATACCAATAGGGCCCAGGCCACACCACCTTCGAGGGATTTTCGAAGAAGTTGGCGAACATACCCAGCATAGCCACCACTTCTGTCCACAGATACCTGTGCATATTGGGTGTGATAGCGTCGAGCAAGATAAAGGCTACAAATCCCACGATGAAGATACGGAACAGTTTCAGGTAACTATAGCGTATGAATCGCCAGATACCCACCTCAGGGAGGTCTCCCTGTTCGTACTTCTTCACCAGTCCGTAGCCGCTGAGAAAGAGGAAGACGGGTACACCATAGTGTCCGAAGAAAGAAAGCAGGTGCATCGGCAGCAGTTCATCGGGATGTTGCACTACCTGCCACAACTGGTCCCATTTCTCATATTGCCAGGTGTACTCATTTTCCCTGACAATGCCCTTCAGCCAATGGGTATAGTTGTGCAGCATGATGGCGAGGATGGCTATTCCCCTCATCGCCGTACATTCCTTCCGTGTCAGCAGTTCCTTCATTTCTTCAGCGAATTATAATCTGTTTCCCCCTTCAATATTCGAGGCCGTTTCACATCGTATGCAGGACTGATGACATTCAGTTCCTCACGGTAAAGCGGGGTGGAGATGCCTCCGAGATAGAGCAGGAAGTGAGGCAGGACATCCGTCATCATAGGACGGTCCTTTGCAGTTTGAATCGCCTGCCAGCCATAGGGATGGTTCTCACGATATTTTGGCGAACCCCAGATCCAGAAAGGAATCTCCATCTCATTGCGCGCCAGCCGATAGTCAATCTTGGCAGCGTGCAGGCGACCATAGATATAGGGTTTGTCATCAAAGATCTCTTCGCCATGATCAGGCATATAGATGACCACGGCATCCTCTTCAATAAAGCGCCGGGTGATGGCATATACGATGGAATCGTTGTACCGCAGCGAATTGTCGTATTCCGACAGCAACTGCAATTGTCTGGCCGTCAGTTCCGGACGCTGATACATGTCAGGCGTAAAGTATGTCTGCGTCTTCTGCGGATAGCGTGACTGATAGTCCACGTGCGACCCCATGAGATGCAGAATCACCAACTCTCCTTCTCTCCTTACTCCTTCTCTCCTTACTCCTTCACTCCTGTTTTTCAGCGCATCATACTCCTTCAGCACGCCGTCATCGAAACGATGCAGACGGGTGTTGCGGGTATCAAACTGCGATTGGCTCAATCTCGGGATATTCAGGAAGAACCCGCCACTGAAATCATAGAACTTCTCCTTGGCCTTCGACTGAAACTGGTTGGTGATAAACGTCACGTGGTAACCGGCCTTGCGGAACACCTCAGGAAAGAGGGGCTGGTCGCACCATTCGCCTTCATCGCCGACGGCATACAGCGACATCACATCCTTGAAGACGAAACTCGTCAGATTCCAAGGTGCCACCACATCTGTAAAGGCCACCAGGCTACCTTCGGCAGCCAGTTCCATCTCACGTGGTGTCGTCGCCCTCTGATAGCCATACAGCTGGGAATGGTACTTGTTATAGCTTTCTCCAATAATCAGAACGATGTTGGGCACTCGGTACGAGCAGCTGTCCACCACCACCTTATCGTGTGCCGCCATCAGTTGGTCTATCTGGTGCGAAGCCAAATGATTGGCATAGATGCCGAAAGCCATCCGATAGATGGGGATATATAGATTGGCACAATCCTTCCGGGTCAGTTCGTGTTCCACCTGTCCGATGGTATCGTTGGCAAACAGGCGCTGCATCGCCACTTTATTATCCCAGCATTGATTGTAGGAATCAATCAGCAGCCACGCCACCACACCCCCCAGAAGGGCCTTGCCAACATCAAGCACCAGCGGATTGACCTTTGGCATAATCATCCGCATGCGTAGCTTGGCCAGTACGTTACGCAGGATAGTCCACAGAATATGAACCAACATCAGCAGCAGAATCCAGCCTACGTGTGTGTGGATAATGTCCCAGTTCAGATAGGAGGCCAGAAATTCTTGTGATTCCCGCTGGTTGGTCTCACCCATCAGCATCAGCATCGTTGGCGTCAGTGTCGATTCGAACTTCACGTAGCAGAACATATCCACCAAAGCAACGCCATACAGTACGATATAGAGCAGAACCCTGACCCAATAGCGCACTTTCTGAGGAATCAGAGTCAGAACGACACAAACAGCATAGATGTCAAGGAATAGTTCTGGGGCCGACAGCTCATAGGGTTTGGCGCCTTTCAGGTGTAGGGTAATCTCCAGTTGTGTACAGATCCATCCCAGCGCGAACATAAACACGAAGAATGCGCCGTTCTTCTGAATAGGCGTAAAGAGATACCCTATCCACTTCAAGGGATTGATATGTTTCTTACCTCTCACCTCTTACCTCTCACCTCTAAATACAGCCTTTTCTCTTTGATAAAGTCTGCCACAACTCCAGGCACCAGCCTGCGGATGCCCTTGCCCGCCTTGATACGCTCCCGAATCTCCGTGCTGCTGATATCAATAAAACCAGGCTCGCCAGGCGTCCTGTCGTAGACGAAGATCTGATAGTTGGCAGCAATATCCTCATGGTGGTACCAACGGTCGAAGAGCGCCCAGTTATCACCACCCATCAGCAGCACGAACTCACGGTCAGGGTAATCTTTTGAGAGATGTTGCAGCGTATTCCAGGTATAAGAAGGTTTCGGCAGATGCATCTCGTAGTCGGAGGCCACGATGCCCTCCACGCCTTCGAGGGCCATACGCGCCATCTCCATACGGAGGTTGTCATCGAGCAGATCAGCCGACTGCTTCAGGGGATTCTGGGGCGACACCATCAGCCATACCTCATCGAGCCCAGCCCGCTTCCGCAGTTGCTGTGCCAGAGAGATATGTCCCTTGTGTATGGGATTAAACGACCCCCCGAATATCCCCGTCCGAATCATAAAAAACTTTTCAACAGTTCCAAGGCATCCTGCTCTGCCTGAGCGAGATCATCGTTGACCACAATCTTGTCAAACTTGTCTGCGAAAGTCAGTTCAAACTCAGCCCTTGCGATGCGCTGGTCTATCACCTCCGGGGCATCCGTACCGCGACCCTCCAGACGCTTGCGTAGTTCGGCAATCGAAGGGGGTTGGATAAACACGCTCATCGCTTCGTCGCCATAATACTTCTTGATGTTCACACCACCCTTCACGTCAACGTCGAACACCACATTCTGTCCGGCCTCCAACTGACGTTCCACCTGAGCCTTCAGCGTACCATAGAAGCGACCTTCATACACCTCTTCATACTCTAAGAACTCATCGTTCTCTATCCTTTGGCGAAACTCCTCTGGTGTCAGGAAGAAATACTCCACACCATTCTGCTCCGTACCCCTTGGCGGCCTCGACGTGCAGGATATCGAAAATGCCAGGTTCAACTCCGGATGCTCCTTCATCAGCCATCCGATAATCGTCGACTTTCCCGTTCCACTCGGCGCACTGATAATAATCAACTTCCCTCTACTCATCTCCTTACTCCTTCTCTCCTTACTCCTTCTCTCCTTTACAACGCATTCAGCACCTGTTCCTTGATCTGTTCCAGTTCGTCCTTCATCTTCACCACGATGTTCTGCATCTCGGCCTGATTACTCTTCGAGCCCGTCGTATTGATCTCACGTCCCATCTCCTGGGCGATGAATCCCAGTTTCTTACCCTGTCCCGCAGGCTCTGCCATCGTCTCGCGGAAATACTTCAGATGGTTGGCCAGGCGTTGTTTCTCCTCACTGATGTCGAGCTTCTCGATATAGTAGATCAGCTCCTGTTCCAGGCGATTCTTGTCATATTCCACGTCCGGAATCTGCTTCAGCCCGCCCTCGATCCTGGCCTTGATCTTCTCCACGCGTCCCTTTTCGTAGGGCTCGATGTCTGCCAGCAGCTGGGCGATGTTATCAATCTTCTCCGTGAATTTCTTCTCAAGGGCAGCACCCTCCTGTTTGCGGAAGTCCACCAGACTCTTCAGCGCGTCTGCCACAGCGCCTTTTACGATGGCCCACTCCGTCTCTTCGAGTGTCTCCACGTCTGTCTTCGTCAGCACATCCGGCATACGGGTCAGCGTAAACATCCAGTCTTCCGGTTCAGGAATGCCCACCTTCTGGGCCACGTCCTTCAGCTGGTGGTAATAGTTCTCCACAAGCGCCGCGTTCACGGGTGTCGCATCCACCATGCTCTCCTTCTCTATCCACACGCTCATATCCACTTTCCCGCGGATCAGGGCCTCTGCCACCATTGCCCTGCACTCCATCTCCTTTTCACGATAAAGGGGGGCGATGCGTGTCTGTAAGTCGAGCTGCTTCGAGTTCAGCGACTTGATTTCCACATGAATTTTCTTGTCCTTGTAAGCCACGACAACATTGCCGTAACCTGTCATTGATTGTATCATATCTTGCGTACCTATTTATATTTTGGGGACAAAGGTAGTATAAAATTTCGATTAAGCGAAGAGAATTCAAATATATTTGCATTCTTGAGCGTGAGAAATTTATCTAATTCAAGCGAAAAACCAAATAAAACATAAAAAAAGCGACAGAATCTGTAAGTAAAAAGGTAAAGCAAAAAAATATTGTAACCTACTAAAGGTTACTTTCATACCTGCAAAAAGGTAGAAAGCGCCTAACAAAAAGGATGGAATGTACGGAGTATAGTTAAAATTCTGTCGGTGTTTGTTAAAACTGCGACAGTGTTTATTTAAATCACGACGGTATTTGATAAAATCATGTCAGGATTTTATATTTTCCGGAGGCTAGATTATTATTGTAATAGGGATTCTATTGTTATAACGAGAATTAAGAGCCTATTCCCAAACCTTCCATTTGTCGATTTCCTGAAGGAGGCGAGTGACGGCTTGTTCGCAATCTTCAGGATAGGTCAATGACTGCACAAACCAGAGTTTGCGGTGCTGTACGAATTTGGCGTGGTATCGACGACCTGCAATCTGTCCGCTATCCGTGTGAAGCGAGCCAGAAAGAATAAAGTAACCATCGCCTTTGATTTGCTCTGTGGCATGAAGGTCGGAGGCATATTTCTGCATGGCCTTTTCAACGGAGAGTGAGTCAGGATTAGGCTCCACAAAAGCATTCTGCACGATCTCAGTACTATCCAGCCAGAAACTGAAGCGACAACAACCTTTATCCATCAACGAGTCATCTGTCTGCTCGAAGAACTTCGGATACCGGATAGTATAGTCATAGTCGTCGTCACAGTATTCATTCATCTGCGTGAGCCTCATTGCCCGCTCCAGTTTCTCAGGCAGAGGCTTGTCGTCTTGACGATAGACAGACAGAATGGCCATCACTATGATAAAGCCTAAAACCAAAGGTAATAAGAATTTTCTCATGTTTATTTGCTTTGCAGAATGCCAGTATCAGAATCCTTGTGGTTCATGGTTCGATGGATATCACGATACTTACGGCCAGAAGAGAGCGACCACGAGAGATTGAGAGTTATCATGTTGCCATAATCACGATTGTGCTGCGATACCTCTTTATGAACATAACGATTGAGCACTTCCGTCTTGTTCGTCAACGGGTGCTGACTAAACGGATGCTGGGCATAGAGGGAGATGCTGAGGACATCGCTCATACGATAAGATGCCGTGAAGTACCAGGCAGGTGTCTGATGACCGCGGTGCTCGCCTTCCATGAAGTTCCAACCATTATCCGCATAAGCTGTCAGCGTCCACTTGCCAAGATAGGCTTCGAGGCTGGCTCCACCATTGAAGGCAGTATAGGTATGATAGTAGTCGTTGGTAAAGTTGAAGAAACGATAGATGCCACCATAAAGAGTTGCGGACAGCTTTTCCGGTACGATGTCCCAACGGTTGTCACTTTGGATGTAAAAGAAACTGCACTCATTATCGTTGTTGTCCTGCGTCTGATAGAAATGTCCGTCCTGACGAAAGTATTTCTCCATGTTACAATCTTGGTTCATACGGTAATAGCCTTGCAATTCGGTTGTTACCCGATTTGTGGAGTATGTCAGTCGAAGGTCGTGGCTGATGACACAGTTTGGATGAACGTCTGGATTACCCACCAAGGTCTCGAAAGCATTTTGCTTGATGCTCACATCGCTGACGAAGGCAATTTGCGAAACATGCTGTGACACCTCGAAGTCGTATTTCAGTTTCAGACCTTTTGCCAATGGGTAACTGAGAGTCATTTTGGGACGGAAAAGCCAGAAACGGTGATGGCTATCGTCCTGACGGAAATAATAGTGGCTGACGCCAAGGCCACCCATATAGCCCAAACTGCCGAGATAACCTTTCAGCTGCGAGAAGAGATAAACACAGGATGATCGCATCGCGTTATTGGCATTGGCATCGCCCGTATATTCATTATGATAATATTTCTGGGCATACTGTACGCCGCTCGACCAGGTGAACTGCTTCAGACTGTTTTCATAGATAGCCTCGCTCCAGAGTGAATAGGTTTTGCCTTTTACTGCATAATGGTAATCACCATCCTCGTTACGCTCCGTATCATTGTCTGTCGTGATGTAGGTGCCAACAGCATTAGCTGTCAAGGATTGATGATGAGCGAAGTTGCGATGGAAATAAAGATCGAGTACAGGGGAGGATGTTTGCGAGGAAGCGCTATTGTCGTAGATGCCATTGCCTGTCTGCATTTTGGAAAAGTTGCGATGTGGTTGAATATCACGCTGTGCCATCAACTTCGACTGGAAAACATAGTCGGAATCACTCAGACTATAGATCAGTTGTGCATTGTGACTCAGGCTTTTATTCTGGCCCTCTAACTGCTGGCGGTGAATGGTATGCACCTCGCCAGATTCCATTTTGTAGGTGGCTTGCTCATCGTTTTGCAGCCCTTTGAAGTTATGATAGTCGAGCGAATAACTGAGTCCGAACTCACTCTTCCCGTGATTCACCTTGCCAAAGAATGTCTCATCACCGTTAACGGTAGTGAGGGTATTCGTCAGGTCTGCTCCTACCACATAGCCGCTCACGGGTTTTTTCACAATGATGTTCACCACATAGGCAATCCCCTCGCCATAGCGAAGTCCTGGATTGTCGAAATACTCTATCCGCTGAACGGCTTTGACATCTAACGACAATAAATCCTGTTGCGAAGCTACGATATCGTTGATACGTATCTGAACACTTCCTGAATTGCTCAGTGCGGTAATGGTGTGCATTATGGGATCGACACGAAGATGGGGCAGTGTGAGTTTTGCCAACAGCGAATAGCCGTTAGTGGATGCTTCCAGTTGCTGATGGGTCGGATACAGCCATTGTCCGTCTGTCCGCTGTATGGCGCGAGCCCCCTTAACCGTTACCTCTTTTAATTCCACTTCCTTGGCGTCGCTCTTGTCTTGCGCAGTAGCGGATAGTACCGTTATCAGCAATAACAAAAAAAGAAATCTCTTCATACTTGCTTTTTTGCTGCAAAGGTATGAAGAGATTATTTTTTTGGCGAATTTATTGCCTGACATTTGTCTGACAATTCGCTGACAGATACTTAACTATCTGATTTTTAGCTCATAAGCCTTTCCTCTGTCTGCTTCGATTTTCAGGTTGGAATGCTGCTCAACGATGGGCTTCAGCCTACGGATGAGGGTATAGAGCGTCTCGCTGGCATCGGGTTTCTTTGGCCAGAGCGCATCGCAGATGTCTGTCTTCGAGAGTGTATGGTTGGGGGCTCGGAAGAAGAGTTCCATCAGTTGTTGCTGCATGGGTGTAAGCTTGACGTGCTGACCTTCTGCATCGAAAAAACGTGCTTCTGATTCGGAATAGCGCAAACCGCCATAATGAGGCTGGCTTGCCAACAATGGCATTTCCTGTTTGCGTCGGAAGAAACAGAAGACAGCCCAAAGCATTGCCAACATCCAAAGCGCCAAAGCTGGTCGTTGCTCCGACATCGAGAATATGGTAGCTATCGAGCACTTGGCTTCACAGCGGAAGCCCTTCTGTCTGGTGTCGACTGCCAACATTGCATGTCCACGCAACTGCTCCAATTGCAGATGGCTGTTGAACACCCGGATTGTGTCAGCACTGATCACGTCGCTCTGTTGTTCATCGAGGGCTAAGGCCAATGCCTGACTCATATCGTCCTCCACCAATCGCTCCGTAGCACTGTAGCTGCTGAAACTTGTCAGTCCTGATGCTGCTATGAGCACCAAGAACACGATGACCGCATATTTCTGTTTCATATTCTTTGTCAATTTGGCTGCAAAGATACTCCTTTTTACGAAAAAAGGCTGCATGACGCAACCTTTTTTAATGTTTATTCTGCTTTTATGGTTTATTCAGCCTCGAGCAGGAGGACGCGACTGGACCAGTCGTTCTTCTTCGACCATTCGGGCTCGTTGCGGTAGGGCATTTCGAGACCGTGATTCATGAGATAGGCACCGCTGAAGGTCTTGCCTTCGATGTCCATCGGCTTGAGGTCGATGCGGTTGAGCTCGTGGATCTTATAGTTCTTCGAGGCATCGAGACCAGCCATCTTGACGCGCGGCAGATGCTCGTTCTGGAACGACTCCGTCTTCCACCAGAAGAAGACAGACTTCGACTTCTGCTCGTTGACATACATGAGGGAAGCGAGGCCTACCTTGTCGTAAGGCGAGACGAGACGATAGAGGTCGCCAAACTGCACGATGGGGCGTATCTGCTTATATTCGGCGATGGCCTTGCGGCAGAGCGCCTTTTCGTCTTCGCTCATGTTCTTAGGTTGGATCTCCATACCTAAGCGTCCGCTCATGGCCACATCGATGCGATACTTCATAGCGGTGGTGCGGAAGACGGTGTGGTTGGGGGTTGCAGAGATGTGCGAAGCCATCGCGATGGCAGGGAAGAAATAGCTGGTACCCCACTGCATATAGATGCGCTGGAGGGCGTCGGTATTGTCGCTGACCCAGAACTCATCGAAATAGGGCAGCACACCCCAGTTGGCACGTCCGCCACCAGAGGCACAGGCCTGGATGGTAAGGTCGGGATACTTGGCACGGACACGCTGGCAGGTCTTCTCCAAACCGCGATGATACTCGATATTGAGGTGGCTCTGGTCGTTCATGGTCAGGTACTGCGAGCCATGATTCAGAATCGGCATATTGGCATCCCACTTGATATAGTCGATCTCAGGATATTTGGTCATCAGGTTGTCGACGACACTGAACACGAAGTCCTGTACCTTCGGATTGCTCATGTCGAGCACGAGCTGGGTGCCGCCACGACCTTGTACGGCCTCGCGCTTAGGCGCTTTGACAATCCAGTCAGGATGCTGTTCGTAGAGTTCTGAGACGGAGTTGGTCATCTCCGGCTCAATCCAGATACCGAACTTGATGCCGTGTTTCTTGGCATCACGAAGGAGACCTTCAATGCCCTCTGGCAGCTTGTTCTTGTCGACCACCCAGTCGCCAAGAGAAGAATTGTCCGTCTTGCGGGGGTATTTGTCGCCAAACCAGCCATCGTCCATCACGAAGAGCTCGCCACCCATCGAGGCGATGTCGCCCATCATCTGGTCCATACCCTGCTGATTGATGTCGAAATAGACGCCCTCCCACGAGTTGAGCAGGATCTTACGCTCCTTGTCGCCATGCATGAGCATATACTTACGGCCCCACTTATGAAAATTCCGGGAGATGCCGGACAAGCCGGATTGTGAGAAGCTGAGGGCGACCTTAGGCGTAACGAAGGTCTCGCCCTTTTTGAGGTGATACTCAGAGTTGTCGGGATTGATGCCTGCGAAGAAATAGTGGTATTCCGTATCGTCGGTATCGATCTTGATTTGGAAATTTCCTGAATAGCAGAGGGCAGCGCCGATCACATCGCCCGTGTTTTCCTGACCTTTGCCATCGAGCGAGAACATCACCTCTGCATGGTCTGTGTGCGAGTTGCGCGTACCGTCTTTATTCTTAATGACCTTTTCGCCAGGCAGGATAGGCTCTTCCACCAATCGGGCCTCGTTGGCCCAGGAACCGTAGAAATGCGAGAGCCACACATTGCCACGACGAATGGGCAGCGCAATGGAGGCAAACTGCGTCAGCGTGACGGGTTTGGCCTCGCCGTTGCTGATTTCCGCCCAGGTCTCTATCATATCCTCGTCCTGATAGGCTTTATAGCAGAGGGCGATGGTGGTCGGATAAATCGGATCACTCAGAATAATCCGAATCATATCACCCTGTGTCTGCATATCTGTGACATACACGGCTGTCGATAGGTTGCCATCCGCATGTTTCATGGCGAGGGCAGCCTCAGCCGGACAGTTCATACCATAGGCGGGATAGGCATCCATACGGCCATTACGAGGCATCTGCAGATGCTGGAGGTCGTAGTCGCTGAGCTTTGCACCATAATAGACATACTGTGGCTGTTTGCCGTTTTCCACTTCGAGCACCATTGTGGTGTGCTTCGTCTGAATGGTCACCTGCTTGGCCTGCATCGACACCGACACAGCCAGTAGCATTCCGAGAATCAATGATTTCTTCATATTGCGTAGTTTTGGTTTATTGGTGCAAAGATACGAAAAAGTTTATAGTTTATTGTTTATAGTTTATAGTTTTTTTGTAATTTTGCGGCCAAAATATAAGAATCAGGCAAAGGAATATTATATGAGTCTACTGGATATCATCCTTTTAGCGATTGCTTTGGCGATGGACTGCTTTACGGTTTCCATTGTCAGCGGGGTGATTTTGATGAAGGAGAGAAGGAGAGAAGGAGTAAGGAGAGAAGGAGACAGGAGTCAGGAGACAGGAGGTATCCTGCGGATGGCGTTCCTCTTCGGCTTTTTCCAGGCTTTAATGCCGTTGTTGGGCTGGTTAGGCATCAGTCATTTCCAATCGTATATGGAAGCCTACGACCACTGGATAGCCTTCTTGATGCTCGCGTTCATCGGCGGCAAGATGATCAAGGAGAGTTTCGGACCAGAAGAGGAACAGCATTTCAATCCCAGTAGGCTTCGCACCCAACTGCTCTTGGCCATTGCCACCAGCATTGATGCCTTAGCTATTGGTATTTCCTTTGCCTGTACGGGGTTTACGGAACTGTCCCAACTCACCATGCCCTTGTTGATCATTGGCATCGTGTCGTTTCTTTTCAGCATCATCGGTTATCACTTGGGCCGTCGCTTCGGAAAGACGATAACCCGTCGCATGAAACCAGAATTATTGGGAGGCGTCATCCTCATCCTGATTGGTGTAAAGATTCTTATTACACACCTTTTCTGACTACCAACGGAGGACGAAGTCGATCGAGTTTCCCGTAAAGGCAAGCGTGGCGTTTTGACGGGGGAAAAGACGGTCGGTGACATAGTAGGTGAGTTCGGTGGAGAGGAAACCGATGGCGGCACCTGCACAGGCATCATACCAATGGTGACGATCACGACACACACGATCGACCGCTGTGAAAGTCGCAACACCATAGCCCGCGACAGATATCCAAGGTGACAAATGTCCGAATTCTTTATGTAACACAGTAGCCCCAGCAAAGGCGAAAGCAGAATGCCCAGAGGGGAACGAGCGGTTGTCGCTATCGTCAGGGCGCCACTCATGGATGGAGTGTTTCAAAGTATAGGCAATACCAGCCGAGACCGCCCAAGAACCTGCCGTTGCCACCAGCAGCTGCGGCCATTCGTCACGACTCTCCACCCCGCAGGCTTTCAGTGTCAGTACGGAGGCATAGGGCACATACTGCAATACATCGTCGAGATGGTCGCTATGCCGTTGCTGCGCGGAAGCTGTGAGTAGTGAACAGTGAATAGCGAATAGGAACGCTATCACTCTGATATATGGCCTTGTTTTTATCATTTCAGCTGCAAAGTTACGAAAAAATACAAAGCGGCAGCAAATTTTTCGCTTTTCACTTTTCATTTTTACCTTTTTTTGCTATCTTTGCACCCGTAATCGGTTCACCCTTTGGGTGAGGAGAGAGGGAATCAGGTGAAAATCCTGAGCAGTCCCGCTGCTGTGAGTCGTCCTTTACGGCGCAAGCTTGAAGTCACTGAGATTATCGGGAAGACGTTTGCTGCCAGACGACAAGTCAGAAGACCTGCCGATGAGCCATAGTCGTTTGTCTGCCTCTGGGGTTAGGCGGCAAGGAGAGAAGGGAAAAGAGAATAGTGAAAAGTGAAAAAATTGCTACCGCACTGGTAGTTTTCACTTGCTGCCTGATTAGCACAATAAGGGCTCAAAGCAGTATGGATTCCGTACAACATGTACGGGAGATTGTGGTGGTGTCGAAGCCTGCCATGCGCGAAGTGGTGCCCAGTCAGAAGCTCAATGGTGAGATGCTGGAAAAGCTGAACACGCACTCTGTGGCTGATGCCCTGCGCTATTTCTCCGGCATTCAGTTGAAGGACTATGGTGGCGTGGGAGGTATCAAGACCGTCAATATCCGTTCGATGGGTACCCATCACCTGGGCATCAGCTATGACGGCATCCAACTTGGCAATGCCCAGAACGGCCAGATAGACCTCGGACAGTTCTCGCTTGATAATGTGGAGGAAATCACTCTTTACAACGGACAGAAGAGCGCCATCTTCCAGCCTGCCTCCGATTTTGGTCATGCGGGGGCCATCTATATCCGCACCAGGGAGCCTGTATTTTTAAGGAGTCAGGAGTCAGGAGACAGGAGTCAGGAGACAGGAGACAGGAGTCAGGAGTCAGGAGACAGGAGACAGGAGTCAGGAGACAGGAGACAGGAGACAGGAGTCAGGAGACAGGAGACAGGAGACAGGAGACAGGAGTCAGGAGACAGGAGACAGGAGTCAGGAGACAGGAGACAGGAGTCAGGAGACAGGAGACAGGAGAAAACACATTTAAAGTTCAAAACGCAATATGGGAGCAGTGATATGTTCAGACTGTCGACACTTTGGGAGCAGAAGTTGTCAGGGACGATGAGCTCGTCTGTGAGTGCAGGCTTCCTGACGGCCAGCGGCAAGTATAAGTTCCGTTATGAGCGTCGCTACCCTAATGGTGAGACTGCCTGGGACACCACTGCCGTCCGCCAGAATGGCGACATCCATGCAGAACGCATTGAGGCCAACCTCTTTGGAAAGCTCTATCAGGGCAGCTGGCAGGTGAAGGGCTATCTTTATAATTCTGCCCGCGGTATTCCTGGTGCCATTGTCAATAATGTGTGGCGGAGGGGTGAGCGCCAGCAAGACCTGAACACTTTTGTGCAGGCGGCTTTCGACAAAAACGTTGGTGATGGCTTCAGCACACGGTGGCTGGCAAAGTATGCCTACTACAACACCCACTATGTGAACAAAGACTCCACCCAACTGCCTGTGGACAATCGCTATAAGCAGCAGGAGGTGTATCTCTCTACGGCGAATGTGCTCGAACTGCGACCCAACTGGAGCGCCTCGCTGAGCTACGACTTCAAATGGAACAAGCTGAATGCCGATACCTACAATTTTGCCTTCCCAACGCGTATCTCGAATCTCGTGAGTCTCGCCACAGCCATTGATTACAAACATTTGAAGGCGCAAGGCTCCGTCTTGGCGACTTTTATCAATGACAAGACGCATCGTCGTGGTGAGTTTGCAGGCATGGACACCAACAACTCTCTTTCGAAACTCACGCCAGCCCTATTCGTGAATATCTATCCATTCAGAGGCACCTTCTTCTCAATGCGCGCCTATGTGAAGAAGAGTTTCCGTATGCCGACCTTCAACGACCTCTATTATACGGATATGGGTAATGCCAACCTTGTGCCGGAGAGTGCCTTGCAATATGATGCCGGCTTTGCGCTGAACAAGCATTTTGAAAGCGGTATTGTCCGTCATGCAGAGATGCACTTTGATGCCTATTATAATACGGTGCACGACAAGATCGTGGCCTATCCCAAGGGTCAGCAGTTCCGTTGGACAATGCTCAACCTGGGCAAGGTTCATATCAAGGGCATCGATGTGGAGGCTGAGGCTGACTGTTCAGTAGGTTGCGGTGTCACCGCAACCCTCCGTGCCCAATACACCTATCAGGATGCCCGTGATGTGACGGATCCTGGCGACTCCTACTACAAGCATCAGATACCCTATATCCCCTGGCACTCTGGCTCTGCCATCCTCGGACTGAACTATAAGAACTGGAATCTGAACTATTCGTTCATCTATGCCGGCGAGCGCTACGACGAGCAGGAGAATATCATTTATAACCACATGGAGCCCTGGTATACCAGCGACCTGAGTTTGAGATATAAGTTTAGAGTTTATAGTTTAGAGTTTATAGCCCAGGCAGAGGTGAACAACGTGTTGGATCAGGACTATGAGGTCATCGTCAACTACCCCATGCCAGGCCGTAACTACGCCCTCACTTTAAGCGTTGAGATATGAAAAGATGGATGCTCTACATATGGCCCTTGCTGATGCTTACCGCCTGTCGTAACGATGTGATGGTGGTGCCGATGGAGGATATCGATACGGGAGGCAAGACCGTTATGAGCGAGATTGTGGGCATGTATCTGCTGAACGAGGGGAACATGGGCTCGAACAAGTCCTCCTTGGATTATCTCGACCTCTCTGCCAGCGGCTCTACCGTCCACTATCTGCGCAACATCTATTCTGAGCGTAATCCCACGACTGTGATGATGTTGGGCGATGTGGGTAATGACTGTCAGATCTACGGCTCACGCCTATGGCTGGTCATCAACTGTTCCAACAAGGTAGAGGTGGCTCGTGCGGAGGATGCTGTGAGGATAGGCAAGGTTGACATCCCCAATTGCCGTTATGTAGCGTTCAAGGACGGGTATGCCTATGTTTCATCGTATGTGGGCTCTGTTTATGGAGTCGGGAGTCAGGAGACAGGAGACAGTAGTAGTCCGTTGGGTAGCGTGTATAAGGTCGACACCCTCAGCCTCACAAAGGTGGATTCCTGTGCGGTGGGTTATCAGCCAGAGGAAGTTGTCATCCTCGATAACCAGCTCTTTGTTGCCAACAGTGGCGGCTATCAGGGAATGACGGGTCAGGGTTATGAGAGTACGGTGAGTGTGGTGGACCTGAACACCATGCAGGAGACGGACAAGATAGAAGTGGCCCCCAATCTGCATCGCCTCAGGGCTGACAAGTATGGTCAGCTGTGGGTGACATCCAGAGGCAACTACATGGATCATAAATCATCCATTTACTGGCTGGTGAAGGATGCGACAGGCAGGATGACGGTGGGTGGCCATCTGAATCAACCCGTGAGCGATCTCTGCATCGTGGGCGACTCCCTTTATTTCTATGGCAGTCAGTGGAGTGAGGTGACGATGACGAATACCGTTACCTATGGCATCATCAATGTACGCACCCATGAGATTGTCAGCACCTCGCTTTCTGATGCGCCAGAGATCGGCAAGATCCGTATGCCATACGGTATCATCGTAAATCCCATCCATCGCGATTTCTACCTGATGGATGCCAAGAACTATGTTTCCAGTGGTGAACTGCTGCATTTCCTGCCTGATGGTACCTTCGACTGGAAGGTCAAGACGGGTGATATCCCTGCCCACGCAGCATTTTTAAAAAAGTAAAAAGGTAAAAAAGTAAAATATGAAACAGGCTATAATTATATGTGAGAGAATAATTTTAAAGGCGAAATGGTTTTTACCCTTTTACCTTTTTACCTTTTTACCTTTAAATGCCCAGCGGATGGACAATGTGCCAGAGCATTCGAAATACATTCAGGCGGTTGATGAATACCGTCCTGCACCAGGACAGAATGTGAACGACATCCCGGAATATGAGGAGGGCGATACAGAGATTACGATGGCACAGAAGTGCACAGAGCGGATTGCTGGTGACTATAAGAATACCCATCTCATTTCCTTGGGTGGCTGGGGTGGCTATGTTACCTTCCACTTTGACCACTCCATCGCCAATATCCCTGGTCAGCGCGATTTTGCCATCTGGGGCAATGCCTATCAGGAACAGACTAATCAGGTGTTTGGTGGCATGAACGAAGCAGGAATCGTGATGGTGTCGAAAGATACAAACGGCAACGGACTGCCTGACGACCCTTGGTATGAGATCAGTGGCAGCTGTGATGTGGACAGCATCGGCAAGGTAATCTATAACTATGAGGTGACCTATCAGCGCAACCCCATGGGCATTATTCCTTGGATAGACAATCAGGGTCATAGTGGCACGATAGAACGCATCAATCAGTGGCATCCACAGGAGTATTATCCCGAATGGCTACCTGACGGACTCACCTTCCGAGGCACACGACTGCCCGATAATATGATAGACCTCACAGAAACCGTTGAGCGAACATGGAGTCAGTGGTACTTTGTGCTTGTAGGCTTTCGCTATGGCTATGTTGATAACCTTGCAAACTGGACAGACAAGGCGGATGCTAACTCATGGAACTATGAAGGATGTGGTATCGATATCTCATGGGCTGTAGACGAGAACCGTCAATCTGTCAACCTCGACTTCATCGACTTCGTGAGGGTGTATACAGGCCTGAACCAGAAATGTCCTGCTCCCAACTGGTGGGGAGAGACATCGACGGAAATCCAGTGTGCAGAGGATCTTCACCTCGATGCCTCGCTTGATGCCATTCGCCAAGCCACAGCAATCAAGGCAATGGACAATGGACCATTGATAATGGATAATTATATCTACGATCTTCTGGGCCGTAAGATATCACCAAGGCAGAAGGGCATTTATATACAAAACGGAAAGAAAATAACCATTCAATAAACATGTTTCACTTTAAAACAAAAAGCATCATGAAAACAAAACGTATTTTATCAATCGCAGCCATCGCATGTGGCATCGTTATGTCAATGACATCTTGTGGTTCTGGTGACACCCCCGTCTACAAGCAGACAGCAATTATCAGCTTCGAAGGTGCTGCGCTCAACTATGACGGTTACTGGTGTGGCAACGAAAACGGAACGGCTTTTGACAACTGGGGCGCTACGGGCTTTGCTTGCAGCTACACTGAGGAAGGTGTTGTCTTCCCAGTCAACTACACACCCGCTTGGGGCAGCTGGTCAGGCTTTGCCGTTTCCAGCCGTACAGCTAAGACCTATAATTCTGCGACAATGACACCCGATCAGTTCAACAGTATTGCTGGTGGAGCCAAGTCTGGCAGAAAATACTGCATCGTACAGACCTATGGTGAAACACTCGACTTTGGAAGAAGCGTGACGCTGAAGGGTTTCTGGTTTACCAATACAGCATGGGTTGTTGACGCCATTCTGCATGGCGACGGCATGACGCCTGGCAAATTCGAGGCTGACGACTGGTTCAAATGCATTATCTATCCCATTCCTGCCGAGGAAGGTGTATTGAGTGGTGCCCGTTATGAAATCGATCTTGCTAAAGACGGCGACTACGTGAAGGATTGGCAGTACTGCGACCTGAGTAAAGTTGATGCCTTCAAGAACATCAAAGGTCTGTCGTTTGCTTTCGAAGGTACCAAGAAGAACGATTATGGCGTGACAACACCTGCTTATATCTGTGTTGATGATATTGCAATTGAGTTCAAGTATTAAAAAGACGGGCTTAGGTATAAGCCTCATCATATTACTCTTCTCCTGCGGAGGCGGCAAGACAGCCCCTTCGCAGGCGGAGGGTGATACGCTTGCTTTCAAGTACGCCACACAGCTCAGTGTGGTGCGCTATGATGGTTATACAGTAGCAACCCTGAAGAACCCCTGGAAGGAAGGCATGACCCTGCACCAGTATGTGCTGGTGCCTGCCGATGCTGCTGAGATGCCTGCGGACATCCCCCAAGGCACGATTATCCGTACCCCCCTCAGTCGCTCGATGATTTTTTCAACCGTTCACTGCGCCATGCTGATGGACTTTGGCAAGCAGGACTGCATTGCGGGTGTGGCCGATTTGAAATACATCAAGATTCCCTGGATTCAGCAACAAGTGCGACAAGGCAGGATCAGCGATGTGGGTGATGGCTTGAGTCCTGTCGTCGAGAAGATCATCGACCAACGACCTGACGCCCTGTTCCTCTCACCTTTCGAAAACAGTGGTGGCTATGGCAAGCTCGAGGATATCAATATCCCCATCGTGGAGTGTGCGGAATACATGGAATCTACACCCTTAGGCCGTGCCGAGTGGCTGCGCTTCTATGGCATGCTCTTTGGCTGCGAACAGAAGGCTGACAGCCTGTTTGATGCCATCGATAAGAACTACAACACGCTCAAGGCCCTCGCCAAGAATAACTCACAAAAGGTGTTGCTCGACAAAATCACTGGTAGTGTCTGGTATGTGCCTGGCGGCAAGAGCACCATCGGCCAGATGATTCAGGATGCTGGTGGCAACAACCCCTGGGCAGGCGATGAGCACAGTGGTTCTGTATCCTTACCTTTCGAGGCTGTGCTCGAGAAAGCCGGCGAAGCCGACATCTGGCTCTTCCGTTATAGCAGCGACCATGATATTACCTACGACGAACTGCGCACTGAGCATCACGGCTACAACCAGTTTAAGGCTTTTCGCAATCAGCAGGTCTACGGTTGCAATGTCGAGCTGAGTCCTTTCTACGAAGAGACGCCTTTTCATCCTGACTGGTTGCTCAACGATTTTATCCGCATCTTGCACCCGGAGCTGGACAGCCTTGCTCCACTGCGATATTACAAAAAACTTTAGGAATACGACTACTTAGTTCCAGGCGCGAAGGATGGAACCGTCGAACGAACAGTAGTAACGCATCAGCGATGAGCCCTGATCACCTTTGCTTATGGCTCCCGTTTCCAATTCGTACGTACGTTGGCAGCGGGAGCAAATCACTTGTTGGCGATTTCCAGTCCAGTTCATGGCCTGCAGGCTGCTGCAGTTTGGACAGGCACGATCGTATGCCCAAAGACCGTTGAAATTGGTGGTGCCGATAAAGAGTCCGATGCTGTTGCTGGCACCAAGCACGTAGCTGGAATAGTTCTCGAGGTCGCTGCTGATGATGTTGTCTTCCTGTGGCGTCTTCTCATCGTTGCTATTCACATAGACATGACGGACACTGGTCTTTCCGTCGCCCTTGGTCGTCACATAGACATAAGTACCTGGATTCTGCGCAGCGGCAAAGAGCAGGCTGGTGGCGTGGTCCCTGTAACTGAAGACAAAGCGACAGACGTATTTCCTGCTCACAGGTGCCTCCGCCTCGCACGCCGTCAACCATACCCCCAACAACAAGATCAGTAATCGTCTCATCCGATGAGTTTTTTCTCTGCCTCAGTCATGCGCTCGAAATGGAAGCCGTCGAACGTCTGCTGCATCAAGGCCTGAATCTGATCATTGCAGAGATTACCGATAGAGCCTTCGTGGGTGTGGTGGATGTTGTGAGAAGCCTTGAAGTTGCCGGCTTCGATGTCGAGCCCTACCTTTTTATAGGCATCACGGAAGGGCATGCCGCTGGCAGCAAGACGGTTCACCTCCTCGACGCTGAACATCGGATCGTACATCGGATTATCGAGGATGTGCTCATTCACCTCTATCTTATTAATAATGTAGGCCGCCATCTGCAGACAGTCCTTCAGCTCGCCAAAAGCCGGCAGGAAGACTTCCTTGATAATCTGCAGGTCACGGAAATAGCCCACGGGCAGGTTGTTCATGATGAGTGTCACCTGCTGAGGCAGAGACTGGAGTTTGTTGCATTTCGCACGAATCAGCTCGAACACATCGGGATTCTTCTTATGCGGCATGATCGATGAGCCGGTGGTACACTCCTTGGGGAGTTTCACAAATGAGAAATTCTGTGAGTTAAACAGACAGGCATCGAAGGCCATCTTGGCGATGGTACCGGCAATGGTGGCTATGGCAAAACCCACGTTACGCTCCATCTTGCCTCTACCCATCTGGGCATATACCACGTTGTAATCCATCGAATCGAAACCCAGCAACTCTGTGGTCATCGTGCGGTTCAGGGGGAACGACGAGCCATAGCCGGCAGCCGAGCCCAAAGGATTGCGGTTGGTCATCTTATAGGCGGCTTGCAGGAAGAGCATATCATCCGTCAGACTCTCTGCATAGGCGCCAAACCAAAGTCCAAACGAAGAGGGCATCGCAATCTGCAGATGGGTGTAGCCTGGCATCAGCACATCCTTATACTGATTGCTCTTCTGGATGAGTTCATCGAAGAGAATTTTCACCTCATCGGCAATCCCCTTCAACTCATGACGGGTGAAGAGTTTGAGATCGACGAGCACCTGGTCGTTGCGCGAACGGCCCGAGTGGATCTTCTTGCCCATATCCCCCAGTTTGCGGGTGAGCAGCATCTCCACCTGGGAATGCACATCCTCGACATCGTCCTCGATGATGAACTCACCGCGTTCTGCCAAGTGATAGATATTCTTCAACTCTGCCAGCAGTGCCTTCAGTTCGTCTTTCTCCAACAGTCCGATGCTTTCGAGCATGGTAATGTGGGCCATCGAACCCAGCACGTCGTACTTTGCCAGATAGAGGTCCATCTCGCGGTCTCTGCCCACCGTAAACCGCTCTATCTCCTTATTGATTTCAAAGTTCTTCTCCCAAAGCTTCATCTCCTTCTCTCCTTACTCCTTCTCTCCTAAACATAATGTACTTGTGCAAGGGCATCGGCAATCTTCTCGACACCTTCCTGCAGGGGTTTCTCCACCATCGCTTTGATGAAAGGATTAAGTTCGGCCTTCAAAGTCACCTTCATCTTCGAGTTCAACTCATCGACAGGCAGGACCTGAATCCAGACGTTGAAGGGTACAGGCGACTGCACCGTCTCGAACTTCACACACTTGGGCTCCTCGCGGTCGCAGATACGGAGTTTCAATTCTCCCACGGGAGCGACGTTGAGGCTTACGGTATTTTCATCGTACTTAAAGTCGTTGACCTTGTCCTCAGGCACACGATCCTGTACTTTCTCAAGGTTGCGCAGGTCGCTGATGTTGTCATACACAGCCTGCTGAGGGTAGGGAATCTGCTTCACACTACTCTCGAATTTGCTCTCACTTCCGAATAATCCCATAATCGTTCAAATTTGTTTCCAGGTTTCTGGGCTCTTGCGCCATTCGGCAAGCACAGCCTTGTCTTCTTCCTTGATATAACCGGTCTTGGCGGCCTCTTCGACCACCGCCTCATAGTTGCTCAGGGTGATGAGTTTCACACCAGCCTCCTCAAATGCCTTCTCCGCAACGGGGAAACCATAGGTGAACGATGCTACCATACCCACCACCTCGACACCGTATTCGCGTAAGGCAGCTACAGCCTTCAGCGACGAACCGCCTGTAGAGATCAAATCCTCAACGACGACCACTTTGGCGCCCTTCTCAATCTCGCCTTCTATCTGATTACCCATGCCATGATCTTTCGGCTTCGGACGCACATACGAGAAAGGCAGTCCCAGCTGATCGGCCACGAGCGCACCCTGTGCGATAGCTCCTGTTGCGACACCGGCCACAGCCTCAGCCTCAGGGAAATGCTCCTGGATGGCGTGGCAGAGCTCAAGTTTCACAAACGAGCGAACATCACTATACGAGAGTGTCTTGCGGTTGTCAGTATAGATGGGTGATTTCCAGCCTGAGGCCCATGTAAACGGGTCGTTGGGCTGCAACTTGATGGCCTTGATATCCATCAGTTTTCGTGCTAATTGATGCTTGATATCCATAAGTGAATGAATTATTTGCGTGCAAAGGTACAAAAAAACTATAAACAATCAACAATAAACTATAAACTTTTTGTATCTTTGCACCCAGAATAGATAACCATAACTTATTATTAGCAATTATGAAGAAAGTTTTGTTTTTAGCAACGTTGTTCTGTGCAGCACTGACGGTGCAGGCGCAGAGACCACAGATGATGCGGATGGCAGAGCCCGGACTCACCGACCAGACCGCCCGAAAGTTCACCCTCGACCTAACTGACGACGGCAAAGCACAGATGGTGTGTTTCCTGCCGACAACCCCCTCAGGCAAAGCCATCGTAGGTGTGCCTGGTGGTGGCTACTCCGTACTCTCAAACACCCACGAGGGC
>JAFZCU010000047.1 GCA_017556145.1 Prevotella sp.
GTCAGCACGCTTGGCGGGCACAATGTGAGGACCGGTTTCCTGTATGGTGATGCCAATGGCATAGGCCGCAATCATCCGCTCGTAGGTCTCGTCGTCCATCTCCTTCAGCAGTTCCAGCATGATGTGGGCACCTTGGCTGAATCCTGCCAGTATGAAAGGACGACCACCACTTTTGTGTTCCAAATAATACTGAAAAGCTCGTCGCACATCGTCCACAGCCAGAGGCATCCGAGCTGCCGTCAGACTGTCGCTCTGGAAGGTCTGCAGAGAACACTGTCTGTAGTAAGGCGAAAAGAAGTTCAGCCGCCCGCTGACCAGCGTGTCCACACCAAGCATCTCGCCATAGAGCGGTGCGCGAAGACTGTCACTATAAGTATCGGCATAATGGCATATCTCACCATTGGGCAGCGAATAGTCGCCTGTTTCAGTGGAGATGATGTAAAAAATGTCAGCTGCAGCCTGACGGTTGGTGATATACCACTGGGTAGAGTCTTGATAGTCTGGGGCTACAGGAACATCAACAGTAATCTTTTTGCTGCGCGAGAAGCAGGACACCATCGTCATGCCGCAGATGGTGAGTATGGTGGCAAGCAGCCATAGTTTAGCCTGTTTGACCTGCGGTCGAAATTTCTCACGCTCGGCAAAGCTCAAACTCGTTTGGCTTTGCTCTCTCTTAATCGAAATTTTCATTTACTCAGTTGTTTAACTGGGAAGGTGAAATAGGTGTCGGGGAAGGGCTCGTCCTTCAGCGTGAAGTGCCACCACTCGGTTTCGACGGGCTTGAAGCCGTGGCGGAGCATAGCCTGACGCAGAATCATACGGTTCTGAAACTGTTCTGGGGTGATGCTGCGTTTCGGATTGGCAGGGCTCTTGCTGTTGTTGCCGGTGTACTCGCCGGTCTCAGGATTGCCGCAGAAGTCTGGGTGACTCTCAGGTCCGAACCAGTCGAAGGTGCCGCCCATATCCACCTCTTTCTCTGTCGCCATGTCGAAGAGCGTCAAGTCAACGGTAGAACCACGTGTATGTCCGCTCTTCTCGGCGATGTAACCCTGAGGAAAGAGCACGTGTTTGTCAAGATCGGGGTAGAAGTAGGGCTTCATTAGCGTGTCATTCACATTGGCAGCCCAGCGTACGAAGTGATCGACGGCCTTCTGCGGGCGGTAAGCATCGTAAATCTTCAGGCGATAGCCCTGGGCTTTCACGTCATCGCTTACAGCCTTCAGACTGTCGGAGGCCTGACGGGTGAGCAGTGCCGTCGGCTCCTCATAGCCATCAATGCGTGTACCTACGAAGTTGTACGTGCCGAAGTAGCGGATTTCCAAAATAGCATCGGGCACCATATCGGTAATGGTTACAAACTGGCTGGCATCATCAGTCGTACTGACTGCCGCACTCTTCTTCGTGTCCGAAAAGCATGCCACCATCGTCAACGTGCAGATGACGATGGCGGTATACAACCACAATTTCGTATGTTTCATTATTTTATATATGAATGATTAA
>JAFZCU010000213.1 GCA_017556145.1 Prevotella sp.
ACCAACGGTGCGGCCACCGCTACCCAGTTCACGATTAATCGTAATAACAAATTTCGCGTTCTTGTTCATAATTGTTTTAATTAAAAGTAATTGTTGTTGGTAAATTTTGCTTGCAAAATTACAACTTTTTTGGCAAAGAACAGTCGAAATGTTCAAGTTTCGCCAAATCTTTTTTTGTTTTTTATGATTTAAGCAAGCTTAGCTCTACGCTCGTTTGGAAAAATATTTGGAGAATTGTATGAAATTTCTTATCTTTGCCGACAAATTCAGGAACTTCTAAAACAAATGACGGAAAGATGAAAAGGCGATTCATGGTTTTAATGGCTGTGGTGGCAACCATGACCCTCCAGGCCAGGCAATGGACTACTAACGAGGTGGAAGACGTGATCAGGAAGGTGAATACCTACTGGCAGACGAATCATCCAGCCGAGGTGAGGTCTTTCTGGGACAATGCGGCCTACCATACAGGAAACATGGAGGTGTATCATTTACTTGGTGACCAGCAGATGCTGGACTACAGCATCCGTTGGGCAGAGCATAACCATTGGAAGGGTGCCACCGAGGCCGATCCGGCAAAATGGAAGTACAAGCAGTATGGCGAGGGCCAGGATTATGTACTGTTCGGTGACTGGCAGATTTGCTTCCAGACGTATATCGACCTGTATCATATAAAGATGAGAGAACAGATGGTGGCGCGGGCCATGGAGGTGATGGGCTACGAAGCTGATTCGAAGGCTAACGACTACTGGTGGTGGGCCGATGCGCTCTATATGGTAATGCCTGTGATGACGAAGATGTACAAGTTGACGGGCGACGAGAAATATCTGGATAAGCTCTACGCCAACATCTGTTACAGCGACAGCATCATGCTCGATAACGAGACAGGGCTCTACTTCCGCGATGGCAAGTATGTTTATCCAAAGCATAAGACCGCCAGCGGCAAGAAAGACTTCTGGGCTCGTGGCGACGGATGGGTTTTGGCAGGACTGGCCAAGGTGCTGCAGGATATGCCTAAGACCTATCGACATCAGCCGTTCTTTGCAGAGAAATTCGTTCGTATGGCCCGCGCCGTAAAACAGCTCCAGCAGCCAGAAGGTCACTGGACCCGTTCCATGATGGACCCGGAACAGGCTCCTGGCTACGAGACATCGGGTACAGCATTCTTCTGCTATGGCTTGCTGTGGGGCGTCAACAATGGCTATCTGCCAAAGAAAGCGTTTGAGCCAGCAATCGAAAAAGCCTGGAACTACCTTACAACCATTGCATTACAGCCAGATGGCAAGGTGGGCTATGTTCAGCCTATAGGCGAGCGCGCCATTCCAGGTCAGACCGTTGATGCCAACAGCGAGGCCAACTTCGGGGTTGGTGCATTCCTACTTGCTGCTTGTGAGTTCTACAGGTATCTTCAAACTGCTATGCTGCCACCTAAGGCCGACGATGCGTTCTGGCGCGACTCCATTCCTATAGAGATGCGTCAGAGCTATATCCAGTATGGCGAGCCGTATTTAGGCAAGCCTTGGACCGTGTTGCCATGGACGGTATTTGCCGAAAACAAGATTAATGGCAACCGCGTTAACTACGAGAAATGCTGTTTCGAGAAACGACGCCAGTTGGCGGCACTCGTGATGGCTGAGATCATGGAGGGAAAAGGCAGGTTTATCAGCGATATCATCGATGGAATGGGTAGTTTTTGCGAGGAGACCTGGTGGGGCATCCCCGCCCACTATAGCAAAGTTATCCCACAGTATGAGCTGCAAGAGGTCGACCTTTTTAATGCCGAAACCGCCAGTCTCATCGCCTGGACAAGGTATATGCTTGAAAAGCAGTTCGAAGCCTTCTCACCCGACCTGTGCAAACGTATCGACAGCGAGATAGAGCGCCGCATACTCAATCCAGCAGTAAAAGGAAACTACTGGTGGAAGACGGCAGGCATGAACTGGAACCCGTGGATATGCAGCAACTGGCTTACCTGTGTGCTGATATGTGAGAAAGACCAGACACGCAAGTCAGAGGCTATAGATCAGATAAAAAAGGCCACCCAGGCGTTTATCGACGCCTATCCTGAGGATGGCGGCTGCGACGAAGGTCCGGGCTATTGGGATCGTGCAGCAGCATCGATGTTCGAGGTTATGCGACTGCTTCCTGATTGCTCAGGCAATCCCGAAAAAGTCAGAAGAATGGCTGCTTATGCTTATAAAACCTATATCGGCAATGACTACTGCGTTAACTTTGCCGATGCCCATGAGAACAAAGCCGTTCAGCAGGTAAATATCGTCTATCCTTTCGGACGCTGGCTTGGCGATAAAACCATGCGTGAGTTCGGAGCCTATCTGGGTCGTCAGAAACACGTTCTGGACAATCCGGCAGCACTCTACGACAAGAGTGGCAATTTTCCGACCCTTGGTCGCGAACTGATGTTCCTTTGGAATATCCGCGATTTCATCGCAGAAGTCCCCTCCGAACCTTTATTAAAGGATGTATGGCTACCCAACCTGCAGATGATGACTGCTCGGAGAGGAAACCTGTTTGTGGCAATGAAAGGTGGTCACAATGGCGAAAGCCATAACCATAACGATGTAGGTTCGTTTATTGTCTATGCTAACAACGAACCGCTTTTCATCGATCCTGGTGTGGGCGAATATACCGCCAAGACCTTTGGTAAGGATCGTTATGACATCTGGACCATGCAGTCGCAGTATCATAATCTGCCACAGATAAACGGTGTGGATCAGAAAGACGGCAAGCAGTACGCTGCTAAGGTTGTAAGTCATAAAGATGGTCAGCTGTGCCTTGATATCGCTGGAGCCTATCCCGCTGAGGCGATGGTGAATACGTGGAAACGTACGGTTTCATCGGGCAAATCAGCCATCACCATTACCGAAGAGTACCAATTGTCTGGCTATCGTCAACCAGCACGCCTTATGTTCATCACCCTCGATCCCGATGCTCTGAAACATATCCATTACGACACGAATCAGCTGTCGGCTTCGGTTGAGGACATCAGTAACCAGCTCGATCCACTGCTCCAAGGAATATGGGGAAAGAAGATGTATCGCATCGTACTGACTATTAAGTCGACGAAAACAACCAACAGAATAAAATATGCAATCAAACCCCTCTGAATCACGGTGAATCAGAGGAGTTCTGCGGGCATGAGCTCCTGGGCACGTTGGAAGTCCTCAGGGGTGTCGAGCTCGTAGGAGAAATAGTCGGTGGTGTCAATCACGCGGAAAGTATGGCCCTGGGGGATGAGACGCTCGAAGGCACGCTCGTAAAAGATGTCGATGAGGCCTTCTTTGAGGATCATCTGGTCAAGTTCGCAGAAGAGGGCCTCGCTGTAGGCAGCGGTCATCTTCTCGATACCCACCGATTCGCCCATGGCATCCTCAGGACGACAAGTCTTACTGATTTCCGTGATGTGCATCTGACTGTCGACCACCACCTTCATCTCTTCCTCACCCAACTCATGACGGTTGACGGCCAGCGCTGCCTCTGGTTCGCTGGCAATACGCAGCACGGCAGCGGGGTCGCAGAGGATGTCGCTGTCCATGAGCAGAAACTCCTGACCACGCACGATCTGACCCGCCATCCAAAGCGAGTAGATGTTGTTGTTGTGGGCGTAGTCGGTGTTATCCAAGAAGTGAAAGGTGAAAAGTGAAAAATGTGCGCTTGTGAGGAAATCGCGGATCATATTGCCGAGATAGCCGGTGACGACGACGAACTCGGTGATGCCCGCAGCGGCCATCGCGTCGACGGTACGTTCCAAGAGCGTGCGCTCGCCCACCTTCAACAGACACTTGGGCTTCGTATCGGTCAGCGGGCGGAGGCGCTTGGCCATGCCCGCAGCTAAAATAACGCCTATCATTGCGGAAGCAAATTATTCACTTTTCACTTTTACCTATTACCTTCAAAATCGTGTCAACGACCGTCTGGGTCTGCTCCTTACGGCCGAGGGTGATGCGGAGGCAGGACTCCAGGCCCTTGTCCGACATGAACTTGATCTTGTAGTCCTGAATCTTCAGAGCCTCCATCAGCGCCTCCTTGATTTCAAGTGGATACTTGATGAGGATGAAGTTGGCTACCGATTTATAGACCTTGAAGCCGGGCAGATGGCCAAGTTCCTTCTTATAGAGCTGGCGGCCCCATTCCATATCATCGGCCACGTGGCGGTAATGCTCGTCGCTGTCGAGGGCAGCCAAAGCGACAGCCTCAGAGAAGCGGTTGTAGCCCAGGTACTTGTTCACGTAGCTGAGGAATTGGTCGTGACCCTTGCCGATGAAGCCGAAGCCCACACGCAGGCCGGGAAGACCGTAGAACTTGGATAGCGTGCGCGAGATGATGAGATTGTCGTACTTATTCACAAGCGGGGCGATATAATCCGTATCACTTGTGATGAAACTGGCATAGGCCTCGTCGATGAGCACCATCGTGTCGGAGGGGATATGCTCCATGATACGCCCGATCTCTTCTGGGGTCAGGCCGTTACCCGTGGGGTTGTTGGGTGAGGCCAACAGCAGCATGCGGGGGTGTACGCGGTTGGTGTATTCAATGACCTCGTCGACATCATAGGCGAAGGTGTCGTCCTGCTCGTGCAGGGGGTACATCTCAAAGGTACCGCCGCACTCGCTGGCCACACGGTTGTAATACCACCACGAAAACTCCGGGATAAGGATGCGCTTGTTGTCGTCGAGCATGAGGAAGTAATGGATGGCGTTCTTCAGCATGTCCTCACCGCCATAGGTAAGCAGCACCTGCTCTTCAGGTACACCGTAGATTTCGCTCAGGCGTACGGAGATCACACTCTTCTTGCCTTGGTCGTAGATACGGGTATAGAAGCACAGGGTCTTCGGGTCGAAACTCTTGATAGCCTCTACCACTTTCTGGCTGGGCTCAAAATTAAATTCATTTCTGTCGAGAAAATTCATAATGCTATATTTTTTTAATCTTTAAACTCTCAACTCTCAACTCTCAACTTCATCAGTCCGATGCCGATGATGATCCAGATGATCTCACGGACACGGCAGATGATGCTCACAAAGATGCCTAAGGCTGCGGAAAGGCCTAAGGCTGCAATGGAGAGTACGAAGCCGCCCTCCTGAACGCCCAACTGCATAGGCAGGAATCCGATGAGGTTGGCAAAGAGGGTGGTAAATGATACGATGAGGATGCTGTGCAGGAAGGTGATGGTAAGTCCGCCAAAGCCGCCTCCGCAGTCGATGCCGAAGAGCAGCAGCATGAACATCACCTCGGAACTCTGTACCACACGGGAGAGATATTCCAGCACCAGACTCTTGTAGAATGCTTTTGTATCCTGGGCATAGAGGGCCGCTATCTGCTGGTCGATATTCTGGATGGACTGCGAATGACGTGCCCAGAACTTCAGCGTCCAGCGCTTCAGCCCGGGGATGTGGCTGATCACCCCCAGGACATATTTCACCAGACCGTTTCTGTAACCCTTCGAGAAGAGGTAGAAGGCCAGCAGGCAGAACACCACAATGATGCCCAGAGTGATGCCGATGGCGGTGCTGATGGGCAGGTCGCCGATCAGCACAAGACCCAGGTAAATGAAGATGCTGAGGAACCAGAACCAGAAATGGGCGAAGAAGTGCATCATGGCATAGAGGATGACGCTCGACGTGGCATGATGCTTGTCGATATCCTTCGAGAGTTCCATGATGCGATAAGGCTCGCCCCCCAGTCCGCCAACTGGTGTGGCGTAGTTCAGGGCATAGCCCGTGATGGTGAGGCGATAGATGCGCCAGAAACTGATGGGCGCCTTCTCGCCGATATTCCCTTCGATGATGGCTTTCCAGGCGAGCGCATTCAAGCCGTAGACCACAATCCAGATGCCAACAATCGGAATCAGCCAGTAGCCGGCATGACACAGGTGCTGCCATAGTTCGATGAAGCTGACGTCGAACGTCAGCAACATCACTACGACGGCGATGATGCCGAGTAGGAAGAACAGATTGTTGAGTCGTTGCTTGGTCCACTTCATACTGATTCTCCTTGGTTATAACTTGTCTGCAATACGCTTGCAGAAGGCTTCATGACGATGGTTAATGTAATAGGCCAGCAATCCCATGACGATGATCTCGAAGAGGAAATTCATAATGGGCACATCGAGCAGGCAGAAGAGGAAGAACCAGGCTGTGCGGAAGTTGAAGGTGAGCAGACCGTTCCACTTCATCAATGGTAATGACTGGCTGTGGAACGCGTCGCGCACCTCGGCGGGCATGTTGCCGGCACTGCCGAATTTCTCGCGCAGCAGCGACATGAGGCGCTGGAACTGCGGGGTGACCTTCTCTTGTTTGCGCGTATAATCGATGTACGACTTCTGGAAGGCGCGTTCTATCCAACTGCTGTCGGCGGGCATTTGCTCGTAGATCTCCTTCTGTCGCTGGCTGTCGTCGAGTTCACTGCCCTTCTCTCCCTTCAGGAAGAAGAGGTGTACCTGATAGTAGTAGTCGGCCAGACGTGACTGACCGCCCATACCGACAAAGCCGGAATAGAGTCCGATGAGATAGACCACGATGGTGGCGATGATGGTATTCTGCTGAGTGTCTTCGATGCCCAACCAGCCGAACTCGATGCTGTGATGCATGTAGAAGCGGTAGATGAGCACGTGGTAGATGGGAATGAACCAGGTGAAGCCTGCGATGCCGTCGAGAATACGTCCCATGCGGCTTTTCTGCCCCGTGTAGCGTGCCAGTTGTCCGTCGGTGCAGTCGAGCAGGTCGGCTATCATCAGCAGGGCAATGGCGATGAGGTTGTAGGTCAGTCCTTTCGTGCCCTCATAATAGAGACAGCCGCTGGCAAAGAAGTAGCTACTGGCAGCGCCGACGAACATCGACAGGATGGTGACGGTATTGGGCGTGATGCCCAGCCAGGCGAAGAACCTGACGAAGTAGAAACACAACGGACGGATGATGTGCAGGTCCAACCAGTCGTCGGTCTCTGAGGATTTCAGTGTCTTGGAAATATTCTCGTTCATGATAATAATCAGTGTTTAGAATGTTAATCGAATGACATATCGCATGCCCCATCTGTGGGCGGTCGGCAGTTCCATGTAGTTCAGACGGCGCACATATTCGATGTGTACGATCTTGAAGATGTTATGGATACCGGCCACAATCTCGACATAGGGCTTGTGTGGGTCCATGAGATAACAGCCCTCGGGGAAGTACATCAGTTTGTCGCTACCGGCATTCTCGGGCAGATAGGGATTGTTCTTGTCGGTGAGATCGCCCCAGAGGGTGTTCACGGCAATGTATTCACGCCACTTCAGTTTCTTGATGAGGGGGATGCGGTTGAAGAACTTACCGTTTAGGTCCCATGAGAGCATCATCGAGGCATAGCGGTCGTTAAGGAACTCCATATTATTGATCAGGCAGAACATCTCTTCCTGACCGATATAGGAGAGGTTGGCCAGCGGATGGATGAGCAGCATGTAAGGCACCTGGTTCCATTGGATGCCACCCTTGAGGAATAGGTCGACCTTGCCCCAGCTGTTCAGCCAGAAGCGCTTGTAGAGCTTGGCCTCGGTGAAGTTGGACTCATACTGTCCGCCCAGCACGTTCTTGAAGCCGAAGGTGTGGGCGAGGGTGAGGGCAGGGGCATCCTTGTTGATGGTGACACGGCGCTGCTTGCTGTTGATATAGGTCTCATCGGGGGCATAGCGTATCTCGGCGAAGAGCTCGGTGGTACGGAGGAACTCGCGGTGGCGCTCCAATCCGGTGTAATCCACACGGGGCTGACTGAGTTTGCGGAACGACATGGCGCCGACGGCCTCGTGCTCCTCGGCCTTCAGGCTCAACGACGTTTTCAAGCCTCCGTACATCTCATACTCGAAGGCAATCTGCTGACGGTTGGCGAGGGTCATCTTGTTGACGTCGGCCCACTTGAAGGCAACAAACATGTTGTCCTTATCGGTAGGCAGGTAACGGTCGCTGGGCGAGGCCAGGTCGTAGGAACTTTCAATCATCAGCGTGCGCTTGGGATATTCCCAAGGCATGTAGATCTTATCGATGAAGGAGTAGGTGGCCTTCGTACTGTAGTAGTTGCGATGACTGCCCCAGGCATGGGCATAGTAACCCTGCCAGAACCAGCGTTTGCTGAGATTGGCGGTGGTCTGCATGCTCATACGGGTGCGCCAGCCGTCGATGAAGTTACGTGAGATGATAGTGTTCACCGGTGAGATGTCGAACTTGTTGGGGTCGCTGGTCTCGATGGAGTTCTCAATCAGTGCGTTCAGACCGATCATGATATACTTAAAGCCCTTGATCTTCTGGATGTTCTTCACGAAGTCGCCCATGGAATCCTCGCTCTTGGTGAGGTCTACCTGACGGTATTGGCTCCAGAAGTTCTTACCTCTCATGCCGGCATCAGGTTCTTTGATTTCCGTGCGCTTGCCCTTGAACATCTTCTTCGGGATCTCGGCAAAGGAGTATTCGCCCAGACGGGTGGTGCGGATCACGATGGCTTTCTGAATGAACTTGGCCAGTTCCAGCTCGGCAACCATATCATCTTGTGTGAGCACCCATTCGCCGTTGTCCAGCTGCTTGAATTCCTGTTCGATGCGCATGTTCTCGACGAAGTTCACAGAGGTCTGCTTGGGCAGGGTGAGTTCGCAGCGGCGCACATGATAAGAAGAATCTTTCAGGATATAGAGATCGCCGCGGAATCCGAAGTCCATCTGGTTGTTGGGCAGGAAATGGAGGTGGATGCAGCTGTCGCGTTCGATCTTCACCGTGTCCTGGATGTAGAAACGGTAGAAGTTGATGGCATCCTTGCCGATAGGTGAGGTGAACGGGTATTGCACCAGACGGATCTGGTCGTCGTAGAGGTCAATGTCAGTGAAGACCTCTTTCAGCACCACATTCAGGACATCGCCCGTCTGGAACAGGTCGTTCAGACCTGATGATTGTTCACCCTTGATATAGGTCTTCTTCGACTGCGGATCCTTGCGGTAGACAACCTGCGAAACAGTCTCATCCACACTGATCGGCAGGATCATCTTGTTGTTGTATTTGCAGACTTCGACCTGGTCCATCAGCCACGGGGTACTGGAGAATGGCTTCTGCTCCAGACGTGTGGGTGTGAGGTCGTTGGCTGCAAGCGTCAGTTTCTCGTATTTGTCGTATTGATAGTAGTCGTGGTTTGAAAGGTCGCTGAGTTTCTTGGCAGCGATTACCTTTTTCATCAGTTCCACGGCGGGGTTGTTTTTCCTGCTGTATCGGCTCCGCTTGGTGGTGACGGTCACCTCAGACAGTTGTAGCTTATCGGATTTAAGGGCAATATCGAGTTCGTTTTTCGTTTCGGAGGTTACGGTGATGACCTGCGACTTATAGCCGACGGCACTGAAGGTGATCTGCCACCCTAAGTGTCGCCGGATAGCGTAGGCACCATCGATGTCGGAGATGACAGCCTGGTTGTGGCCCTTGTAGACCACGCTGGCAAACGGAATAGCCTCGCCTGTCTCGGCATCTTTGATTGTTCCTTTTATGAGCTGCTGTGCAGTGACCGTCACATTTATTCCCAACACAAGCAGCAATATCAGATATATTCGTTGAATCATTTACAAAAATGTTACCTTTCTCAGGTTAATTCGAGTGCAAAGGTACACCTTTCTCGGCAATTTCCCGCAATTTGTTTTCCTTTATTAACGTTTCAGGCTCTTTTCCTGTCACTTCGAATCAAATCGAGGAGCTTTTCTACAGCCTCTTCCTCGGGAATATTCTTCTCCACGCAGACCTTCTGCTTGTAGAGAGAGATCTTGCCGCGTCCAGCACCGACATAGCCATAATCGGCATCGGCCATTTCGCCGGGGCCATTGACGATGCAGCCCATGATGCCGATCTTCAGACCGACAAGGTCCTTGGTGGCAGCTTTGACCTCTTCGATGCGAGACGGCTCACGCTCGGCAATGCGAGCAAGTTCACATTGCTCTTGCTTAATCGCTGCCTTGATGCGGGCGATGGTCTCTTGCAGATTGTAGAGGGTGCGACCGCAGCCTGGGCAGGAGATGTATTCAGTCTTGGTGAACTTGATCCGAGCAGCCTGGAGGATAGCGTCAGCCAAGCTATTCAAACTAGTCGAACTAGTCAGGCTAGTAGGACTAGCCAGGCTAGAATGAATGACCAGCTTCGTTGCCTTCCGGTCAATGAGCAGGGCACCTACAGCCATCGCAGCTTTTAGCTGCAAGGTTTCCATATCAGGCGCGTCCAGTGTGAGGGTGATGGTGTCATCCTTGATGCTGGCCTCTGCCTCCTGACGCAGGCGGCAGCACTCCGGGATTAGCTCTACCAGTTTGCGGGCTACGGGGATTTCGTATTCCGGTTCCTCGCTCAACGACACGCGGATGGTATCGCCAATACCCTCTGTCAACAGGGCACCGATGCCCACGGCACTCTTGATACGGCCGTCCTCACCTTCGCCAGCCTCCGTCACACCAAGGTGCAGGGGATAGTGCATATCCTCCTGATCCATCGTGGCCACCAGCAATCTGACGGTCGTCACCATCACCACCGTGTTCGAAGCCTTGATAGAGATGACCACGTCGTTGAAATTCTCGCGCTTAAGGATGCGCAGGAACTCCATGCAGCTCTCGACGATGCCTTCGGGTGTGTCGCCATAACGCGACATGATGCGGTCGCTGAGGGAACCATGGTTCACGCCGATGCGTACAGCAGTGTGATGTTCCTTGCAGATCTGGATAAAGGGGACGAGCTTCTTCTCAATCTTCTGCAGTTCGTTGGCATATTCCTCGTCGGTGTATTCCAGATGCTTGAAAGTACGGCCTGGGTCTACATAGTTGCCAGGATTGATGCGCACCTTCTCACAATAGAGGGCAGCGATATCGGCAGTATGGGCGGTGAAATGGACATCGGCCACCAGTGGCTGGGTATAGCCGTCAGCCTTCAACTGGGCAGAGATATATTGCATGTTCTCTGCCTCACGGGTTCCCTGTGTCGTGAAACGCACCAGTTCGCCACCAGCATCGATGATGCGCTTGGCCTGAGCCACACTGGCAGCGGTATCGTTGGTATCGGTGGTAGCCATCGACTGGATGCGGATGGGGTTGCTGCCTCCAATGCCGATGTTGCCCACATGTGCTTCTGTAGAGCGTCTTCTTTGATAACTCATGGCAGAATCAGTTGGTCTTATACTCGTATTTCACATCAGCCAGGTCTTTGTTGGCTTTTTCGATCTTCGCCCGCAGACCTCCTTTGTAGGCAGCCAGCCGCTGGGCAAGGGCTGCATCGCTGAGGGCCATCATCTCCACGGCCAGGATAGCCGCATTCTGTGCACCGTTGATGCCGACAGTAGCCACGGGAATGCCAGGAGGCATCTGGATGATACTGAGCATGGCATCAAGACCGTCGAGCATGCCCTTGATGGGCACACCGATGACAGGCAAGGTGGTTGAGGCTGCGATGACACCAGGCAGGGCTGCTGCCATACCGGCTCCTGCGATAATCACCTTGATGCCACGGTCCCTGGCCGTACGGGCAAATTCCTCTACGGCATCGGGTGTGCGATGGGCAGAGAGGGCATTGACTTCAAAAGGAACCTGCATCTCATCGAGCAGCTTGCAGGCTTTTTCCATAACGGGCAGGTCACTGGTGCTGCCCATGATGATACTGACTAATGGTTTCATGTATTTTGATATTTGAACTTTAGAAACTGAAATAATTGATTACTCACAGATATAAAATGCCGATGATGGCACAGACGATACCTACAAAGAAACCGGTTATGACTTGTGCCAGACTATGCTGCCGCAAGATCATACGACTGGTGCCCAGGATGCCGGCAACGATAAATGTCAGCGAGAGCCACCAGACGGGGTTGAAGCCGAAGAACTCTGCAAAGACGAAGAGACCTCCTGCCACACCGCCAATGGCTGCCGTATGGGTAGAGATCTTCCACCACACATTGATCATGGCACAGGTAATCTGGATGAACAGGGCAGCAGTAACGATGGCCGTCATGAAGTGGGGGATGTGGAGGAATTCCATGAGGTAGATACAGAGGAAGTAGCAGAGGATACTGATGACATAAGGTACCGCACGCCGCTCTTTCTGTCCCAAATCGATGAGCGACCAACCTTGATGGCGACGGTAGAAATGAATCAGCAGGGTAGGGAGCACCACTGTCAGCAGATAGACCATGGCGAGCAGTTGGAACTTGAAACTCCAGGGCATCTGTCTCATGTAACTGAACATGAACAGGCATATCAGACCTACCGTTGGCAGGTAGAATGGTGTGAACACCATACTGATCACCCTTGCTGCTAATATGATTCCCTTTTCTCTTGTCATCTTTTCACTATTCACTTTTCACTATTCCCTATTCCCTTCTCAGTCTTGCGATGGGGATGCCCAGAGCCTCGCGGTATTTGGCGATGGTACGACGGGCGATGGGGAATCCCTTTTCCGTCAGTTGTTCGCGCAAGGCATCATCACTCAACGGATGGTGCTTGTCTTCTGCCTCGATGAGGTCGCGGAGCACAGCCTTGATCTGTCGTGTCGACAGCGCCTCGCCGCTTTCCGTGACATAACTGTCACTGAAGAAGTGACGCAGGGGAAAGGTTCCCCAGCGGGTTTGGGCATACTTCGAATTGCAGACGCGTGATATCGTCGAGAGGTCCAGTCCTGTCTTCTCTGCCACGTCCTTGAGAATCATCGGGCGTAGCGAGGTCTCGTCGCCATCGAGGAAGAACTGCCGCTGGAGGATGATGATGGCCTGCATCGTCACAGTGAGTGTGTGCTGCCTCACCCGGATTGCCTCGATGAAGTTCTGGGCAGCGTCAACTTTCTTCTTGATATAGAGCAGTGCCTCCTTGGTCTGACGGTTCAAGTGCTCTTTGTTCTGCTGATACTCATTCATAGAGTCGATAAACGACTGCGAGAGGGTGAGTTCCGGCACCTCGCCATTGTTGAGGGTGAAGGTGATGGTACCGTCGTCCTGTGTATCCACGATGAAATCGGGCGTAATCTGCTGGAGGTTTCGTCCTACCGTCTCTCCCATCGAGGCTCCCGGACGCGGATTCAGTTTGCGCAATTCCCCGAAGAGCGCCTCACCCTGTTGGTCGTTCAATGAGAGGGCCGTCTGTATGCGTCCCCAGTGCTTATGGGTAAACTCGTCGAAATAGCGTTCTACCACCTGCTGCATCAGTTGTTTCACGCGCGAGTCGTCACGTCTGGCTATCTGCAGGAGCAGACATTCCTGCAGCGAACGGGCACCGATGCCGGCGGGGTCAAAGTCCTGCAGGATATGCAGCACCGACTCAATCTCCTTTTCATTGGCATCGATGTTATGGTAGATGGCCAGTTCGTCGCTGATGGTATAGAGGTCTTTACGGAGCAGACCATCATCATCCAGCGAACCGATGAGATATTCCAGGATGTCGCGCTGACGATCCGTCAGGTCGCTCTCTCTCATCTGTTCCAATAGCTGGTCGTAGAACGATTCCGTGGTGCCGAACACCATCTCTTCTCTCTCTTCTCTCCTCTCTCCTCTCTCAAAGATGCTGCCATCATGGTAAACGGGCAGCTCATCATCGTCGCGGCCGATATTCTCCAACGCGGCGTCGAGGGCAGATTGGCGCTCCTCGCGCTCAGAAAGAGATGTCTCGTCAGAGCGATCAGCGTTATCAGAATACTCAGAATATTCAGAGTAATCCGATAATTCCGCGTTTTCTCCTGGCGACTCTACCTCCAACGCGGGGTTGTCGTTCATCTCCGTGTTGATGCGGTCTGCCAATTGGGTAATGGGCAGTTCCACCAACGACGATACCAGCATCTGCTGTTGCGAGATCGACTGTACCTGCTTCTGGCTTTGCGTCAGTTTCTGTTCCTCTATCTGCCAGTACTTATCGCTCATATGCTCACCTCTAACCTCTAAAATAATCTTTCAGCTGTTCTGCATACGAGGCCAACTGTTCTGTCTCAGCATTGCCAAACCTTCGCCAGATTTCACGGCAGGGTTTTAACAGCAGACTGTTTACAGTGTCTCTACGATTGAGGTAGGGGTCACAGTGTTGGAACACTTCCATCACCTCCACCACCTTTAGGGGCATCAGCTTGATCAGTTTCCCCAATTCCTGTACCTCAGGCGTCTCTATGACCATCGTGGCGGGGGTCAGACGGAAGTAGAGGTCGAGGATCAGTATCAGCATGACAGGCGTTATCTTCGTGCCCTCGGCCACAGGCTTGAAGTCGCGCTCGAAGGTCTCCTTGACCTCCACCCCCTCGTAGAAAGCATCAGCATAGCCACGCATTTGGCGCCATAGCCTGATGGCACGTGACAGTTTTCTTGGATTCCGTCCGTAGGTCTCCCAGAGATGCTCGATGCGTGGTGTTTCCAGATTGGCAATCTGACACATCTTGTTAAAAAGAAAACTGGGAGGCAGGTGCAGTTCCAGACTCAGGGCCACCATCTTGCGGTGGAACATAGGCTTCACGCCCACAGGCTTCTGTAGGTAAATCTGCATCAGAAGCAGCCAATAATCATCCGACCATTTAGCGTTTTTTGCCATATACTCTCTATTTTTGTGCAAAAATACATTTTTTTTCGCAACTATGCAACCTAAACGGCAAAAACTTGTGATAAAAAACAAAAAATCCCGCTTTAGCGGGAATCTTCTTGTCAGACAGCCAAGGCAATGTCCGGTTGCCAGAGCACAACCTTGCCACTATAGAGCGAGGCCTGCACGTCGATGAGGCGCTGGTTGCTGCTGCCTCGGAAGAGCAGGTCGGGGTTGCGCAGCTTCTCGATGTACGGACCGTCGACGAGCACGTCCAGTTGTTCGAGGAGTTCCCGCTGCTCCTGGGTGATGAGCGACTCATACGTAAAGCCGGTGTAGCACCATACATCCTTGTTGGTGCGTTCGTGAATCGCTCGGGCCAGTTCTGCGAATCCTGTGGCCTGAAACATCGGGTCGCCACCGCTGAAGGTGACATTGGCATAGGGATCAGCCTCGATGATCTTCATGATCTCACAGGTGCTCATCTCATGTCCCTGATCAAAGGCCCACGACTGTGGGTTATGACAGCCCGGACAGTGGTGTCGGCAGCCTGCACAATAGATGGAGGTCCGGAAACCCGGACCATCCACCATCGTGTCCTCTATGATATCAAGAACCCTAATCACTTCTCAAACATATCTTGAGAGCCATGATCGATGTGCGTCACGCGGTCGTTGAGCTCTGCCAGTTTACCGCTGTTCCAACGGTCGGTCGTTCCCACGAGATAGCCCGTGATACGCTGTAGCTTGTCGATGTTGGTGGAACCGCACTTCGGGCACTTGACCAGATGGTCGTCGGCATTCTCGTAGCCACAGTCCATACAGCGGTTGCGGTTGTGGTTCACGCTGCCGTAGCCCATGTTCAGCTGGTCCATCATGTCTACCACACTCATGATGACCTGTGGGTTGTGGGTGGCGTCGCCGTCAATCTCCACGTAGAAGATATGTCCGCCACGGGTGATTTCGTGATAGGGTGCCTCCACCTCGGCCTTGTGACGGGCAGAGCACTTGTAGTACACGGGCACGTGGTTGGAATTGGTGTAATAGTCGCGGTCGGTGACACCCGGGATGCTGCCGAACTTCTTGCGGTCCTTCTTGGTGAACTTGCCGCTGAGACCTTCTGCCGGGGTGGCGAGTACGGAGTAATTATGGTGATAGTGCTCGCAGAAGTCGTTCACACGCTGACGCATATATCCGACAATCTTCAGACCTAACGCCTGACTCTCCTCGCTCTCTCCATGGTGTTTGCCTGTCAGGGCCACCAGACATTCTGCCAGTCCGATGAAGCCGATGCCAAGGGTGCCCTGGTTGATGACACTTTCGATGGTCTCGTTCGGCTTCAGCTTGTCGGCACCGATCCACAGACTCCTCATCAGCAGGGGGAACTGCTTGGTCAAGGCGGTCTTCTGGAACAGGAAGCGGTCGTGGAGCTGCTTGGCAGTGACCTCGAGCATGTTGTCGAGCTTGGCAAAGAACATGTCAATGCGTTTCTGCTGATCCGGCTCCTCCCTACACTCGATGGCGAGTTTCACGATGTTGATGGTCGAGAACGAGAGATTACCACGGCCGATGGATGTCCGCGGACCGAAACGGTTCTCAAACACGCGGGTACGACAGCCCATCGTGGCCACTTCGTGGACATAGCGCTTCGGGTCGTCGGCACGCCAGTCGGGATCCTGGTTGTAGGTGGCGTCGAGATTCAGGAAATTGGGGAAGAAGCGGCGTGCCGTCACCTTACAGGCGAGCTGATAGAGGTCGAAGTTGCGGTCCTCGGGCAGATAGTTCACCCCGCGCTTTTTCTTCCAGATCTGGATGGGGAAGATGGCGGTCTCGCCGCCACCCACGCCCTCGTAGGTGGAAAGCAGGATCTCACGCATGACACAGCGTCCCTCGGCCGAGGTGTCCGTACCATAGTTGATGGACGAGAAGACCACCTGGTTGCCGCCGCGTGAATGGATGGTGTTCATGTTGTGGATAAAGGCCTCCATCGACTGGTGTACCCGGTTCACGGTCTTGTTGATGGCATGCTGCTGGGCACGCTCCTTGCCTGTCAGTCCGTCGAGTGGCTTCTTGAGATAGTCCATCAGCGGTTCGTCGTAGAGGTCCTTATAGCTCTCGCCGTTCAGTTCCTCCAAGGCTTTCAGTTCCTCGATATAACTCAGGCGTACGTAGGGGGCCAGATAGAAGTCGAAGGCAGGGATGGCCTGACCGCCGTGCATCTCGTTCTGTGCACATTCCATCGAGATACAGGCCAGCACCGATGCCGTCTCAATGCGCTTGGCGGGTCTTGAGGCTCCATGGCCTGCGATGAAACCGCAGGTCAGGATGTTGTCCAACGGGTGCTGCACACAGGTCAGCGACTTCGTGGGGTAATAGTCCTTGTCATGGATATGCAGGTAGTTATGTTCAACGGCCTCGCGGGCCTCCTCACTGAGCAGATAGTCGTCGACGAAGGGTTTGGTGGTCTCCGAAGCGAACTTCATCATCATGCCGGCGGGGGTGTCGGCATTCATATTGGCATTTTCACGCGTGACATCATTATTCTTGATGTTCACGATATCGAGGAACACTTCGCGGGTCTTGGCCTTCCGGGCCACGGAGCGCTGATGGCGGTAGGCAATGTATTTCTGGGCCACATCCTTGCGGCTCGACTTCATCAGTTCCAATTCTACGGCATCCTGGATCTCCTCCACGGTCATCTGACTCTCACCGCGCAGGGCGATGCGGTCGGTAATCTGATACAAGAGACGTTCGTCCTCACCCTTGTCTGTGTGAAGCATGGCCTTACGGATGGCTGCCATGATTTTCTGTTCATTGAAGCCCACAATGCGTCCGTCGCGCTTTACTACTGTCTGAATCATATATTATGAAAGTTTTTAGTCAAAAATCGTTTGCAAAGATAGCAATAAAAAATGAAAAGCTCCCCATTTCGGGAAGCTTTTCTTGTGTTAATAAATGCAAAGTTTTGCGTTTCGGAACCTGCCTTTTATTGCTTTGCGCTGAAAGCCAACGCATAAACGCGCATCTGCTTCACCATTGCTACAAGTCCGTTGGATCGGGTAGGCGACAGATGCTCTTTCAGACCGATTGCTTCGATGAAATAAAGGTCGGCATCGAGTATCTCCTGAGGGGTGTGGTCGCTGAGTACGCGGATCAGCAGAGACACAATACCTTTCACAATCATCGCATCGCTCTCCGCCCTGAAGTGAATCACTCCTGCCTCCTGACTCCTGTCTCCTGACTCCTGTCTCCCGTCTCCTGTCTCCTGACTCCTGTCTCCTGTCTCCTGTCTCCCGTCTCCTGTCTCCTGTCTCCTGTCTCCTGTCTCCTGACTCCTGTCTCCTGCCTCCTGTCTCCTGTCTCCTGTCTCCTGTCTCCTGTCTCCTGTCTCCTTAATATACTCCGCTACCAGCCACACACGACTCTGGCAACCGTCTATCAGGTTCTGCTCCGTCTTGTATTTCTCTTCGAGCGGCTCCTGGTCATTGCCAAGGTCGATAAGCAACTGATACTTGTCCATCCAGTCATCGAAACCGGAGAACTCCTCTATGATCTCGTCTTGAATCTCGTTTATTGTCATAAGTGTTGTTAACTCTGATTACTCTGATTATTCTGATTACTCGGATTATTCTGATTACTCTGATTATTCCGATTGCTCCGAAGAGACAAGCTTGAATAATTTGTCGCTGGGGCGGACTTTGGCGGTGACGGCGATAGAGACGCGGGTGCCCTGCTCGGCTATCTCCACAGGACCGTTGTCACCATGGATCTCATCGGCAGTGACGTACATCACCCCCGTTGTGGGACCCGTAATGAGCATCTTGTCGCCCACCTTGAAGGTGTTGGCCTCGACGGTGAACTCCGCCACGCCCAGTTTCGAGAAATATTTCACCCCCTTGCCGATATAGACCTTGCGCTCGGTGGCATTCGAACCGTAGTTCTTGTTCCACTCGCCCATGAGCTGTCCCTGGTAGTAGCCGTCCCAGAAACCGCGGTTGAAGACGGTGGCGAGTCGTTCGTCCCACGCGTCTTTCCTGTCCTCCGTGAACGTATCGTCGATGACGGCCTGGATAGCTTCTTTGTAGCATTTAACCACTGTGTACACATATTCGGGTCCTCGCGCGCGACCTTCTATTTTAAACACCCGCACGCCGCTCTTCATCATGCGGTCGATGAAACGTATCGTCTTCAGATCCTTGGGCGACATGATATATTTGTTGTCGATGGCGAGTTGGTAGCCCGTCTCGTTGTCAGTGGCCGTATACGAACGCCGGCACACCTGGATGCACTCCCCACGGTTGGCGGAGCGGTTGGCGGCGTGCAGGCTCATGTAGCACTTGCCGCTGATGGCCATGCAGAGGGCACCGTGACAGAACATCTCGATGCGGATCTGCTCACCAGAGGGACCGCAGATATGCTCATCCTCCACCTGACGGTAGATGTCTGCCACCTGGTCCATGTTCAGTTCGCGTGCCAGCACCACCACATCGGCAAACTGCGCGTAGAAGCGCAGGGCCTCGATGTTCGAGATGTTCAGTTGGGTGGAGAGATGTACCTCCTGTCCCACCTTGTTACAGTAGGTCATCACCGCCACGTCGGAGGCGATGACGGCAGAGATGCCGGCCGCTTTGGCAGCGTCGATGATGTCGTGCATCAGGGGGATATCCTCGCCGTAGATGATGGTGTTCACGGTGAGGTAGCTCTTGATGCCGTGCGACTCGCATTCCTGGGCGATGTCACGCAGGTCGTCGATGGTGAACACGGAGGCAGAGTGCGCCCGCATGTTCAGCTTCTCGATGCCGAAGTAGATACTGTCGGCACCGGCCTGTATCGCTGCCGCCAGGGACTCCCGGGAGCCCACGGGCGCCATGATCTCAAAGTCTTCTATTCTCATTTGGCTGCAAAGGTAGTGTAAAACGAGCGAAATACCAAATTATGCAAACGATTTTGCATGATTTAGCCAAAATATTATGTTCTTATGTTCTTCTGTCTGAAAAAAAATGCGTATCTTTGCAAAGTCATTAATAACTAAAGACGATATGCGTAGATTATTTATCCTAATGGCCCTTGTGGCTTTGAACATGACAGTGATGGCAGCAAAGAAGAGTGTAATAACCCGGATAGATCCTACCGACTGGTACGTGGGACTGAAGAATCCGACGGTGCAGTTGATGGTCTATGGCAATGGCATCCGCGACGTGCAGAGCGTCACCACCGACTACCCTGGTGTCACCATCGACAGTTTGGTGCGTCTCGACTCGCCCAATTACCTATTAGTATATATGAACGTGCGTGATGCCCAACCCGGCACGATGACGTTGGTGTTTAAAGGAGAGAAGGAGAGAAGGAGTAAGGAGTTGAGATACGACTATCAGTTGAAGGCCCGTGAGATGAGCGGTGACAAGCGGATGGGCTTCACCAATGCCGATGTGCTCTATATGCTCATGCCCGACCGTTTTGCTCAGGGTGCCGGCCATAATCCGCAGGTCAAGGGAATGCGCACCTATGTCGAGGACCGCAGCAAGCCCTCGTTGCGTCATGGCGGCGACCTGAACGGCATCCGTGAGCACCTCGACTATTTCAAGGAACTGGGTGTGACGGCCCTCTGGTTCACCCCTGTCCTGGAGAACGACTCGCCCGATCAGGAGAACGGTTTCTCGACTTATCATGGCTATGCCACCACCGATTATTATAAGGTAGACCCCCGCTTTGGCACCAATGCCGATTACAAGCTTCTCTGCGACGAAGCGCACGCGAAAGGCCTGAAGGTGGTGATGGATATGATTTTCAACCACAGCGGCTTTGAGCATCCCTGGACGCATGACATGCCCTCGAAGGACTGGCTCAATACCCCGGATTGGTTGAAGGAAGAGCAATCTGGCCGCGACCCCATGACCGGCTTCTCGAATTTATCAGAGAACTCCGAAAACTCTGAGTCCTCAGAGAACTCTGAAAACTCCGAGTCCTCCGATAAGTCTGCCTATCTGCAGACCTCTTATAAGCTTACCCCTGTCCTCGACCCCTATGCCTCGAAGGTCGATCTCAAGGAGACCACCGAAGGCTGGTTTGTACCCTCGATGCCCGACCTGAACCAGCATAACCCCCACCTCATGCGCTATCTCATCCAGAACAGCATCTGGTGGATCGAGACCGTCGGCATCGACGGTATCCGCATGGATACCTATCCCTATGCCTATGCTGATGCCATGGCGCAGTGGATGAAGGAGCTCGATGAGGAATATCCCAACTTCAACACCGTCGGTGAGACCTGGGTCACGGAGCCTGCCTATACCGCTGCATGGCAGAAGGGCTTTGTCTCCTCCCCTAAGTTAGGGGAGGCCGGGAGGGGTCTGAACCCGAGTATTGGCAATACTTACCTCAAGACCGTTATGGATTTCTCCTTCTTCGACAAGCTGAATCAGGCCAAGAATGAAGAGACTGATGCCTGGTGGAATGGTTTGAATCGTCTTTACAATTCATTCGTCTACGACTACCTCTATCCGAACCCCTCGAGTGTGATGGCTTTCATCGAGAATCATGATACCGACCGCTTCTTGGGCAATGGCCGTGATACCCTTGCTCTGAAGCAGGCTTTGGCTTTATTACTGACGGTGAACCGTATTCCTCAACTCTATTATGGTACCGAGATCTTGATGAACGGCACCAAGGAAGTGACCGACGGAAATGTGCGTAAAGACTTCCCTGGCGGCTTCCCTGGCGACACGCATAATTGTTTTACAAAAGAAGGTCGTTCAAAGGCAGAACAGTCGATGTTCCAATGGCTCAGTCGTCTGCTCCATTGGCGACAGGGAAATGAGGTCATCACCAAGGGTAAGCAGATCCAGTTTATTCCTTATAATGGCATCTATGTCATTGCCCGTCAGTATCGGGGTCGTACGGCGCTCACCATCCTCAATGGCACCAGCAAACCCGCCACCCTCGACGTGGCCCGTTATGCCGAGGTGATCGGTCGTGCTGCCAAGGTGAAGGACATCCTGACGAACCGTTATTTCGATCTTTCCACCGACCTCGAACTCAAGCCCCGCCAGAGCCTGATCCTCGAATTTTGATAAACACGACACAAACATCCGTTTTGTGTTAACTACCCCCCCAACAGTTAAAAAGAGTTAACTTTTGGGGGTTTATCGGCAAAAAACTTGTTTGGTAAGGAAATTTTTCTTACTTTTGCCTATTACAAGCGCATAATATACTTTGCGCGCGTATGTGAAACGGATGTTAAAGACTTCTAAAATCGCCTTACTGGTACGACAAATTCTGTTGTTAATCGTCTTACTGGTGTCACCGCAAATCAGTCTGTTTGCGGCAGGTGGAGATGATGGCTCTAACCTTCCCGAGGAACAAGACACACTGCCTCGTCGCGAGCTGCTTTCTGTCAAGACGAACATGCTGCTCGACGTAGCCTATATGCCCGGTTACAACCGTTGGTGTCCCATCCCCAACATCGCTGTCGAGTACTATCCCAAGAACGGTCATTTTACCTTTGGTGCCTCGTTCGACTGTCCCTGGTGGCAGGACTACGATGCCCATAAGTATTTCCAGATACGCAACTATCAGTTGGAGACCCGTTACTATCTGCGTCGGGGTGACTTGGCCGACAACCCGCCGGGTGAAGGTGCGGCCTTCCGCGGACTTTATCTGCAGGGTTATGGCAACCTCGGTCTGTTCGGCATCTGTTTCGATGCTGACCGCGGTTGGGTAGGCGAGGGCTTTGGCGCCGGTCTTGGCGTGGGCTATGTCACGCAGTTGTCGAAGAATGGTCACTGGCGTCTCGAGTTAGGGTTGCAGGCGGGCTTCTTCAGGTGCAAATACGACCCCTACCAATATGAGAACCCGGTGGACCCTACCTACCGCGACCATCTGTACTACTACAAATGGTCGCAGGACCCGGAACTCTTCAAGAAGCGCCAATATCGCTACACTTGGGTGGGTCCGACACGCATCGGGGTGACGTTGACTTACGACCTGCTCTATCGCAGGATCAGCAAGAAGGGTGTGAGCTTCAAGAACAAGGAGGTGATGACGAGATGATGAAGCGTAGCGACTATAATATCCAGACGGTGACCCGCTCGGCGATTGTCCTTTCGCTGGCGTGGTTGTTGCTTTGCTGCATCCCTGAGCCGCCGCTGCACCTCTTCGACGGCGGTGATGTCACCGTCGACCTGCCGATGGTGAAGCTCGAGCTCGATGCCTATTGGAACTACGAGACTTACGACAGCATACACACCTGGCGTGACGAATGGTACTACGGCTGGGACGAGACCGACCGGAGGATCTTCGGTGAGATTGGCTATACCGAGCCTACCGGCTTCAGCCTGCGCCGCTACTTCACGGGTTTGGAGCCGCTGGCACCCCATACCAGTGTGCTGGCGAATACGGTCAACGGCCACTCCTTCCAGGGGAAATACACCTGGGGCTTCTGGGATATCCTCGTCTGGAACGACATCAAGACCCCCGACGGCGTGCAGAGCCTGAACTTCGACGAGAAGACCTCGCTCGACTATGTGTTGGCCTACACCAACCCGTCGATGGTTTCCACCCGTTATGAGGAACCGAAGTACACACGGTCGTACTACCAGCCCGAGGAGCTCTTCTCTGCCTATGAACAGGGTATTGAGATCGACCGCAACCTCACGGGCTTCGAATACGACCCCATTACCGGTGTCTATGTCAAGAAGCTCAACATGGTGCTCATGCCGATTACCTACATCTATCTCACACAGGTCATCCTGCACCATAACCGGGGCAAGATTGTCGGTGTCGACGGCATTGGCCGTCTCTCCGGCTTCGCACAGAACACCATTGTGAATACAGGTTTGGCTGCCGAGGACTACATCACCGTCTATTATGACACGCGCTTCAAGAACAACTGCGACATGTTGGGCGAAGCGGTAGACATCGTGGGAGGACGGTTGCTTACTTTCGGAATTGGTGGGCAGAATGCCAACCATATCAAGCATAGAGACGACGTGAAGGACAAGGTACCCCATTACCTTGACGTCACCATGCAGTTCAACAACGGCATGGACTCCACCTTTGTGTTCGACGTGACTGAAAAGGTGCGCCGCCGTTGGAAGGGCGGTGTCATCACCGTCGAATTGGACATGGATACCGTGGGTATCCCCTCTCGCTCTGGAGGCTCTGCCTTCGATGCTGTCGTGAAGGACTTCGAAGAAGAAACCTACGAATTTGACATGTAGTGAACGATGAATACTCATAAATATTGATCAATATGAAAAAGAATCTATTCCTTGCAGTTTTAGCGACGGTAGCGTTCGTCGCTTGTAACAGCGATCTCGCTGAGAATCCCCCTGTGGTGACTCCCCCGACACCGGAGACACAGGAGATCCCTATTGTGTTTAGCTCAGCTTCAAACAACATGACGCGTACCGAGTACACCGGTGCTGTGGCTGCCGACCTGCTGGGCAAGAAGTTTGTGGTCACCGGCTACAAAGGCGACAAGACAGCTGAGGTCGGTGGCATCGTTTATGACAATTTCCTGGTAGAGTGGATTGAAAACACGGCCAATACCACTGCTTCAAACTCTTCCAACTGGGAGTATGTGGGCCGTACGCCCATTGCTCCTGCCGTGGAGAATGGCGTCACCCAGCAGGCCATCAAATACTGGGACTACACCCAGAAGCAGTACGACTTCATCGCCTGGTCTGCCGGCAAGAAGGAGGCCATCTATTCCGGTACACCCGCTGACGGTCAGGTGCTCGTTTCAGCCATCACCCCTGCTACGGCTACGGGTGAAAACGGTACAGCCTATGTCTTCGAGGGTAAGGCCAAGGATCTGGTCGACTGCTATATTGCCGACCTCGTGACGGTGAAGAAGGACGGCACTGGAAAGGGTGCCTACGGTGAGCCCGTTACCCTTACCTTCCGCAGCCTCGGCACCAAGGTGCGTATCGGTATCTACGAGACCGTCCCCGGTTATTCAGTGAAGGAAGTGGAGTTCTACAGCGGAGCAGCTACGGATGATGCAGATGCCACAAAGCCCAGACTCTTCACCACCGAGCTCAATCAGATTTATCTGCAGGGTATCTATACCGTTTACTATCCGACGGTTGATGCTGCCGACAACACCGATAACAATCAGGCCCATGTCCGTTTCACAGGAACAGGCGACAAGTCGAAGATTGTAGACTTCGGTGGGCTGCAGTATGGTGCAAAGGAAGATGCAGAGAAAACCGCTGGCAATGTGTTCCTTGGCCGTACGTCGAATACCGCTTCGATGGCTGGTGAGGCTGAGGGCAACTACTATACACAATACCTGCCCAATGAGGGTGGTACCAACCTGAACCTCCGTGTGAACTATACCCTCGAGAGTATCGACGGTACGGGTGAGATCATCAAGGTGAAGGGAGCGACGGCCCAGGTGCCCAGCATCTACACCCAGTGGAAGGCAGGCTATGCCTATACCTATTTATTTAAGATAAGCGACAAGACCAATGGTCATACAGGCGACTATGATCCCCTGCATCCCGATGACCTGGACTATAATCCTGACCCTGCCGGTCTCTATCCCATCACGTTCGATGCAGTCGTCGTCAATGAAGAGGAGGATGCCACCCAGGAGACCATTACCCTGGTGTCAAGCCCCAGCATCACCACCTATCAGAAAGGTTCGAATGTGTGTAACAACGATGAGTATCTGGCTGCCACCGGTCCTATCTTCGTGACCGTCAATGATGGAAACACAGCCTCAACACCCGACCTTGCCAATGGCAAACTGGTTACGATGACTGCATCTGGCGATGGTATGGCTGCCCTCTACACCATCCCTGCCGGTAAGACCGAGGCAGAAGTAGTGGATGCGTTCCAGATTCCAGACGATAATGCGGAAGAGGGTACGGCTAAGGGTCGTAACGGCCTGGTGCTGACCAACGCTGCCTTCACGCTGACCGACAAGATCGAGTACGGTGCCGACGGCAATACCATCAATGTTGGTACGAATCAGGCCATGAAGTTCACGGCTACGCCCGGCACCTACGCCTTTGTCTATACGAAGAAGGCCCCCACGGCCAACATCGAGAAGTTCCAGTATGTGACCAAGGCTGCCGGAGCTGATGTGACGGGTCTCTACCGTAACTTCAGTCTCACGGAAGTCTCGGGCGATGCGAAGGCAGGTGTGACCTATATGAGCAAGAGTTCGACGGGTGCCTTGACCCGCGAGACACCTTTCTTAGGCCAGAGTGCCAGCAATCTGTATATCAAAAACGGCGAAGCATATACGGCGGCTACCACGGGTCATGCCGCAACAGGTACCACCTATTATTATACGCTCGATAATGGCGCCACTTATCAGCAGGCTCAGAACATTACTTTTGAAGCCTTTGCCGACAACTCCGTCACGCTTTACAAGGATCTTGCTCACACGATAGAGAAGACAGAGACCAAGCCTGTCTCAGGCCAGGCCTACTATACTTCAGAGGGCGTGTTATGTGTCATCCTGCCGCAGCAGGTGGATGACTGGTACCGTTATCAGTACACACCTTCTGACAAATTTGCTTGTCTGGAAGGTGAGCTGGCCTTGGATGGAGCCACCTACTTCGACAAGTACTACCAGAACAATGGTGTCTATTATACCAAAGTGATTAAAGTTCAATAACCTAAAAAACTATATAAAGGATTAATTAAAAATATGAGTGATATGAAGAAGAAGTTATTTTTCGCAGCATTAGCCCTCGTAGCGATGGCAGGCTGCACGAGCGACGAGAATGTGACGGTGGTTTCTCCCCCAGAGCCAACTCCGGAAACCACGTCTGATGCCATTGTTTTCAACTCTGTATCTAAAGGCGCAACGCGTGCCGACCACTTTGGTGCTGATGCTGCTGCTATGTTGAATAAGAAATTTATTGTTGGTGGTTTCAAGGGCGACGGCTCTACCATGACTTCAGTTTTTGATAATTACATTGTAAAATGGGAAGAGAATACTGCTGCAACTACAGAATCTAATTCTTCTGATTGGGAGTATGTGGGAATAACTGCAGAGGCTCCGTCATCAATTGCTGGTAATACCCAGGCAATCAAGTATTGGGACTACAGCACCACGCAGTATGATTTTATAGCCTATTCAACAGGTATCAAGGAACCCAATGCAGAACCTACGAGCACACCTCTTGGGGATAAAATACGTGTTTCTGCTATTGACTGGGATGCGCTCGACACTAAAGCATATACGCTTGGTGGCTCTCGCGAGAATCTGGCAGAGTGCTACATTGCCGACATGGTAACTGTTTACAAGGATGGTACTGACCCCCAATATGCATATCAGCAGGAGGTGCCCCTTGTTTTCCGTAGCCTTGCTACAAAGGTGCGTGTGGCTCTCTATGAGACCATTCCTGGCTATTCGGTGAAGGATGTGAAATTCTATACTGACGATGCGACCCCAATCACAACAGGCGCTTCTGATGCTAATGGAGCCACTCTCTTTACATCTGGTGGCACCGATACAAACAACAACTTCTATACTTTTGCTACAGCTTGGGTGTACTTCCCAACTACAGGAAAAGCAGCAAAGGAAGCCAATAATACTGACTATAATAAAGCGCATGTTGACCTCCATCCTGTAGCCTCTACTGCGAGCACAACGCAAGATTTTGGTGGACTGAACTATAATAGTACTGATTATGAGGGCAGCCTAAATTCTAATTTTGGCGCTTTCCTTGGCCGTACCCTAAATAGTGCTTCCTACGCTGGTAATAAAGCCGATAATTACTACACGATTATGCTCCCCAACGAGGAGGGTGCTGTGCTTGAACTCCGCATTGACTATACGCTGGTAGCTGTCGATGGTGCGGGCGAGGAGATTCATATACATGGAGCCAAGGCTTTTGTTCCTGCCATTTATACTCAGTGGAAGCCTAACTATGCTTACACCTATGTGTTTAAAATCTCAGACAACACAAATGGTTGGACTAACACAGATATGACAGAGCCATCAGGTCTTTATCCAATTACCTTTAATGCTGTCGTTGTTGATTCTGAGGAATACACCCAGAGTACCATTACTACGGTTGCTACGCCGAGCATCACAACCTATCAGTTGGGACACGATGTGTCGAAAAATGAATATGAGGCGTCAAAGGGTAATATTTATGTGATGGTAACAGAGGACGGAACTCCAAAGACAGACCTTGGTTCAAAAGGAATCGTTTATACCCTTGGTAAGGATTCTGAAAGTAAAGCAGAATTTTCAGAAGCAAACGTGATGGATGCTCTTAATATTCAAGAAAGCGAAGCTTCTGGAACTATTACGGGCTACAATGGCTTAATACTTACACCAAATAATCTCTATTATGCAAATACCATACCTGGTGTAGATGGTAATGACCTTATTGAGGGTACTGATTATCCTCAATACTCTGCAGTTCGCTTCACCCCACAAAGCGGCGAGACCTATGCTTTTTGTTATAAGGTATCAACCGGTACTCCAAAGACTGTGTACATAGCTGAAACCCTGACTTCACAACCAGCCGATTGGGGTAGTGGTAAGTGGTTCAAAGATGCAAATGGTCAAACACCAGCTCCTTCTGATTTTGAAAAAGGTAACTACTATAAAGAGAGATACACCAACAAAAACGATGTTTGGGGTGTGAAGGTAATCAAGATTGCCCAGTAAATCTAATGAAATCGAAATAATATAATAACAATAACAATAAAAACGTAATGATTATGAAAAAGAATTTATTTTATGCAGTCGTCGCTATCGGAATGTTAGCCAGCTGCGTTGACAATGAGTTCGTGGGCGAAGTCACCCCGAATCCTGGAACTGAAGGCACTAATGCTATTGTGTTCAACTCTGGTGCAAAGACAGTAACCCGTTCTGGAGAGATTTATGGAGCAGCTGCTGCCGATTTGTTGAATAAGAATTTTGTGGTAGAAGGTATTAAGACTATCGTTGGTGAAAACGACGCTAAGAATATCGTAGAGGTCTTTGATAACTACAATGTAAACTGGGTGAATAATTCTGCGAATACGACAGCCTCAAACACCGCTAACTGGGAGTATGCTGGCCAGCCCACTAACTCACACACTTTGGTTAGTGAGCAGTCTATTAAGTACTGGGATTTCGCTGCCTCGCAGTATGACTTCTGGGCCTATTCGCTTGGCAATGCCGCAGCTAATAGTGTAACGATTACCAGACTTGACCATGATGCAACTCTTAATGGTACTGCATACACCATTAAAGGCGCTTTGGCGAATTTAGCAAATGTGTATATCTCCGACCTTGTTACTTGTTATCCCGTTGGCACATCGTTTAAAGATAATGATAATAATGATGTAACAGTTCCTATCATGGGCGATCAGGTGAACCTCACCTTCCGCTCTTTGGTAACAAAGGTGCGTGTGGGACTCTATGAAACCATTCCAGGCTATTCTGTGAAAAATGTGTTGTTCTATACCGAAGCTGATGATGCTAATCCTGGTGCTAACGCTGTTCTATATGCAACAGGTAATGTTTTGCCAACAGTGGGTACAGATAATACTGCTGAATATGTCGTCCAGTTCTCACATATTGGATCTACCAACATTCTTAGTAGTGATTACAATAAAGCACATGTATTCCTTAACTCTTCAGATAAAACAAGTACGGTCGAGTTCGGTCAGTTGAACTATGGCAATAAACATGCTTATGAGAAGACAGCTACCGATAATATTTGGCTTCATATTAATTCTGCTCAGCCAACTTGGGCTAAAGAGACTAATGCCACCAAGGCAGGTGATTACAGTATAGTGCTGCCTAATGAGACTGGTGCTGTGTTGACATTGAAGGTAGATTACACGCTTGAGTCTACCGATGGCTCTGGTGAGGAGATTACTGTTCACGGTGCTACTGCTCTTCTGCCCTCACAGTATACGCAGTGGAAGCCCAACTACGCTTATACTTATCTCTTTAAGATTAGCGACAACACAAATGGTCTGACCAATCCTGCTGTTACTTCAAAGGAAGGTCTCTATCCCATCACCCTTGATGCTATAGTTATTGCTCCAGAAGATGGTCAACAGGAAACAATCACCACAGTTGCCACCCCAAGCATCACAACTTATTCGCTCACGTCAGACGTAACTCAGAACAACGAGTACACTGCGAGTGATGAAATTTATGTTACTGCCACTACTGATGGTTCGTTGATAGAAATGACTGGAAAAGCAAATCTCTATCAAATTACTATCAATGAAAACAATAGTGATGTTGCCTATGCTGCTACTGAGGCAGAGGTTTTGGATGCCCTTACCACCTATTCAGATTTAGCAAATGATGGAACATATACAGGACGCAATGGCATAAAGTTGTCTCCCGTAGATACTGAATCTTGGAATTTAACCGAAACATCGATTCCTCTCATTGATGGTAACACAGTTGGTGTTAATGCAGGTGAAGTGGCTAAGATTATTAAGAATAAGTTGACTGCTGGTAACTACTATGCTTTTGTGTATGAAGTAACGGAACCAGGAACTCCAACAGAAAAGAATGAATATACAATTGTTTCTGTTTCATCGAATGATGATGTAACTAATTATTTTGTTTCTGATGATGGCGGTCAGAGTTTCAGAGCAGCAACAGCCAATGAACCGGCGAATACTATTTACTATCAGAAAGAAGTTTCGTATTCTGTGACAAATGGTGTTTATGGCATTAAGGTCATTAAGATTAAAGCTGCTGACCAGAATAGCAACGACCCAGGTAATGGTAATAACAATGGTAATAACGACCCGGGTAATGGCGGTGGTAATGACCCAGGTAATGGCAGTGGTAATGACCCAGGTAATGGCGGTGCTAGAACAAAGTAATTAATCCTCTTTTTCAGCCGGGCGGGGGTGGCCCCGCCTGGCTATAAATAAAAACAAGAAATAAAAACAATACAAGAAATAAAAACATTATAGATACAGAGAATAATGTTCGCGCGAGGGCGCATGGAGCTTCGACCTACTGACGCACTCCTTACGGAGATGTATCGGAGAAGATTCTGAGGAAACTCGGAGAAGGCTCGGACGATATACGGAGGATGTTTGAAGGATGGACGAAGGATGTTCGAAAGGAGTCCGAGACAAGAAGCAAGTTAGAAGCAAGCAAGAAGCAAACATCAAGCAGAGGTGAAGCAGAGGTATAGCAGAGGTGAAGCAGAGATGTAGCAGACTATAAGGAAGCTTTAAGGAAGCTATTAGAAAGAGTCAAACAGATAAGAAGACGGGATGAAATATCCGATAGGCATACAGAGTTTTGAGACGCTTCGCAGAGACGGCTACGTCTATGTGGACAAGACCGACTTGGTTTACAAGTTGGCCCAGGGACACATATATTTCCTGGCTCGGCCACGCCGCTTCGGTAAGAGTCTGCTTATCAGTACGCTAAAGGCCTATTTCGAGGGTCGGAAGGATTTGTTCCAGGGTCTTATCATAGGCTTTTTGGAAACCAAATGGACGCAATACCCTGTGCTGACATTTGACTTCAACGGGCTGTCCCGTCAGGAAAAGAATCCGCTTCGCAATTATCTGCTCAGTCAGATTGTTGCTGCTGAGGAAAAATACAACATCATTCAAGAAAACACCGATGACCTTAATCTGCGTTTCCGTCGGCTTATTCCTGCCATACATGAGGTGACAGGTCAGAGGGTGGTGGTTCTCATTGATGAGTATGACAAACCGTTGTTGGACCTTCTGGAAACAGGCAATCCAGAAGACGAACAGCTGCTTAACGACAATCGCGAGTTGATGAAAGCCTTCTTCTCTATCTTTAAAGCTACAGATGAGCATTTACGCTTCGTGATGTTGACAGGTATCACCAAGTTTTCGCAAGTTTCAATGTTCAGCGGCTTCAATCAGCCAGATGATATCTCATTTGAAGATGACTATGAGGCCTTGTGCGGTATTACTCAGATAGAACTTGAGGCAGTGTTCCATGAATCTATATGGGAATTATCAGCAACGATGCATGTGTCGCAGGAAGAGGCCTTGGCATTATTGAAGCAGAATTACGATGGCTACCATTTCAGCAAGCGAATGACCGATGTGTATAATCCCTTCAGCGTGATCAATGCCTTGAAGAAAAGGAGTTTGGATGACTATTGGTTTGCGTCAGGCACGCCATCTTTTCTGGTGCGGCTACTCGGTAACACGCCAGAAGACGTGATGGCCTACACAAATGGGGACTATACACGAGATGAGTTCGTCAACTACAAGGCTGACAGCGCTAGGCCATTGCCCATGATCTTCCAGGCTGGCTATCTCACCATCAAGAGTTATGACCCTATATTCAAGACCTACACGTTGGATTTCCCCAACAAAGAGGTAAGACAGGGTTTGATAACACTGCTGGCCAACGACTATCTTCAGCAAGATGGGCTAATGCAATCAGTAGTTATAAAGATAGTCAAGTCCTTGCAGGTCGGTGATCTTGATCAAACCCGGAAGCTGTTTACGGGGTTCCTGGCCGGGACGCCATACTCGATGCGGCCGAAGAAGGACCAGAAGGACAGGGAGTTGTATTTCCATTACACGTTCTATCTGATCATGCGGCTCATCTCTTGCTACACCGTCTATACGGAGAAGCAGCTCAGCGAGGGTCGTGCCGACTGCATCGTGGAAACCAACGACTATGTCTATCTCTTCGAGTTCAAACTCGACGGTACGGCAGCAGAGGCATTGCAGCAGATTGAGGATCGGGGCTATTCGAAGGCCTACGAGGCCGACGCGCGCGCGTTATATAAGATAGGTGCCAGTTTTAGCAGTAAGACAGGCACCATCGAAGAGTGGGAAGTCAGAGAAGGGAAAAGGTAAAAGTGAATAGTGAAAAGTGAAGAGTGAAAAGTGAAGAGTGAATAGTAGAAGGTTCAGACATATCGCATTGTGGGCACTGGCGGCTGTGATGACGGTCGGCTGCGGTCCGGCATCGGAGGAGGACACAGAGTTGCCCGTACCCCCACAGCCGGGAAGCGAGACCCCCATCGCCTTCTCCGGCAACTTGCCGGAAGAGGGTTCTGGCAGCGTCACCCGTACTGAGCCAAGAGGACTGGAAACCGTCTTGCCAGAAGGCAACAAGAAGTTCCAGGTCTGGGCTTTTAAGACTGTCGGAAACTCTACTTCTGTCCAGATTGTCATCGACGGCTATATCGTCAAATGGATTGCTAACAGTGCCAATACCACGACCTCTAATTCCAGCAATTGGGAATATGTGAACCAGGGTACGAACCAGTCCATCAAGTACTGGGACTACTCAGCCCTGTCCTACCGTTTCTTCGGTGTGGCAGGTGCCAGTTCAACCAATACCATTACTGGGGCTTATAAGCCCAGTGATGACAATCCTCAATGGTACGAGCTGGTTTATGAGAGCGATGCCACTAATCCCGCCGCCACGCCTTACTACAGCCACCTGTGGGTCGGTGGTAGCGATCAATACGGCCAGCCGGTACGGTTGGAGTTTATCCAGCCTCTGTCGAAAGTACGCTTCAAGTTCATCTTCGAGGATCCCACTCAAGCCAGCACTACTGAGCTGACTGCAAAGAGTTTCCGTCCTACCAACGGCACATCCATCAAGATGAAGGGAGATGTGTCGGTCAGCTATCCTCTGACGGGGGATGCCTCTGAGACGTTTGCCGCCACTGCTGAGGCTGAAGGTATGACAGATTTCACGCTGGACTATTATGAGTCGGTGGGATATGATAATAGCAATCCCTCGAAAGTCATAGAACCCTATTTGGGTGCTGATGCCACCAAGACTCGTCAGGAGTACAGCGTGCTCCCAGTCTCCGGTCAGGGCACCTACACACTCACGGTCAGTGTGAACGGAGAGCCAAAGACTACCGTTGTGCCTGCCGAATTTATGGAGTGGAAGCCCGGCTACCAGTACACGTATATCTTTAAGGTACACGTGGATAAGGGTGTTAGCATCAGTTCTGTGCAGGCGGCTTTTACGACGTGGTCGTTTTATGCTACCGACCACACGGTGTATAATTGGTGAAGAGTGAAAAGTGAATAGTGAATAGTGAAAAGTGAAGAGGTGATATATAGGACGATGAGATGGTTGCTGCTGTTGGCCGTTGTGCTGCTGCTGAATGCCTGCTCTGATGACCCGACGCCAGAAGGACAGCGGGTTAAGGTGGAGGCATTGTCATGCTCCACAGGCTTTGAGGAGGTGGGCAACAGTTCCGCCCGCACCACTCGCGCCTGGAATCCATCACCCTACGTCACCTATGATGTCATCTATGGCACCAACGGCATGTTCGCTGACCAGAAGGATCTGGTGAACAAGTCTATCTATACGTTCTTCACTAACGATGAAAAGGACAACCAGGAGGGTATCCTCTATTTCAGGGAAACAGAAAGCAAGTGGTATCTGAATACGGAGATAGAGAGCAGCGGCTCTTTGCCTTATCAGGTCTATGGCTATATCCCCAAAGAGGATGCAGAGGGGGCCAGTATTGCTCCCTTGGAGAACAGTTATAGCACTGGTGCCGTGCTGACCATCAACGGCCTCAGTACCGTTACCCCCAGCGATGTCTGCGTCATCATCGGGGCAAAGGATGGAATAGCGGACAATAATTCATACGATGAGAATGTGTCATATGAAGTTACCGGCTTTGCTCCTGGTAAGTTTGACGTTAGTTTCGTAGGCGGTGATCATGCGACGAACTACATCTTCCTGCTCTTCGACCACCTCTACTCCTCGCTGCGCTTCAGCTTTACCGTCGATGCTAACTACAACAAACTGCGTACCATCAGGCTGCGCAAGTTAGAGTTGATAGCCTATGCCGACGACCACGGCGGCGGTGTGAAGGCCAAATACAACGCCACCATTACCCTCAGGAAGAACGAAAGTGGCACATCACCCATCGTGGGGAGTATCAGGTTCACCCCCGACAACAGTAGTGCCTATGTTGCCCCCACGAAGCTCTATGAGGGCGAGTTGACGTTAACCACCTCACCGTCTGACTTCTTGGGCTGCTTCGTGCCCGGTGTCAATACCTATTTCAAGTTGCGCAGCACCTACGACGTCTACGATAAGAACTTTACCGAGGCACATCCGGAAGGCAACCTCATCCGTCAGGGCTGTCAGGCCGAGAATACCATTGACCTGCGCGACAAGTTCGGATCCTATATGGATTACGATAACAATACCGGCATATACCGTACCCGACGCGGTTACTGCTATACGTATAACATCATGGTTCAGCCCACCTATCTGTATATGCTCTCAGAGCCAGATGTGGACAACCCGACGATAACAATAGGAAGTTGAAACTAAGATATACCATAATAAGCTTGATGATGCTCCTGGCTGCAGTGACGGTCAGGGCGCAGGATACTACCCCGACTACCCCGGAAACGACTGACCCACAGACAGGACAGTCGACCCAGTCAGCATCTCCGATAAAGATTGCCGGAAACGTGTATGGCGGCGGTAAAGCCGGTGCTATGACGGGTAGCACAAAGGTCACTGTGTATGCCGGCGACCTGAACGAGGTGTATGGCGGTGCGCAGATGGCCAATGTGGGTGGTTCCACTTTCGTCAACATCGACGGTGCGCATGCCTCCGACAATATCATCATCAACAAAGTTTATGGTGGCAATGATGTTGCAGGAACGATCGGTCATGCCACGACGCTGCCCACAGAGCTGGAAGAGGTTGAGACGGTGGAAGGCACGGGCAGCACGACTGCCAACGGGAAAAGCGACATCGACAATACCTGGAGTGCCTTCGTCCGTACGAGTACGACGCAGGAAAACGGGAAGGACAAATACAGGGTTATCATCGGTAGCCTCTTTGGAGGCGGTAACGGTGATTACGACTATGCATCTGGTCCCTATGCCAACATGACCAAGCCCCTACTTGGCAAAGCTTATTTAGAGCTGAAAGGCGGTTGCATCGCCCATGTCTATGGCGGCGGTAACAATGCGACGGTCACGGGCAATACGACCCTCTGTATCAACAACCAGGGTAGTGTTCTTGCGGATTTGCTGACTGATGATGAGAAGACGCCTGCCAATTTCCTGAAACTTGCAAATAGACTGGGACTCAGCACTTCGCAATCTGACGAAAGTATCCTGACATATCATTTTGCCCGTGTCTTTGGTGGCAACAACAAGGCCGAGATGGCCATCATGCCGAAATGGAATCTGAAGAAAGGAAATATCCGCGATCTCTACTCAGGCGGTAATGAAGGTAAGATGACCTCACCGACTGGCATTATGCTTGAGATACCGGTGAACTCTGATATTATGGCATATAACGTCTACGGTGGCTGTCGCAAGGCTAACGTGGAGCCTTTGAGCAACGGCACCTTGGTAGACCATGTATCGAATTTGTCAGGTTACTATTTCCCCAAGGACTTTGCTGCCCGTGTCATTATTCGTGGCGGCGACATTTACAATGTGTATGGCGGTAACGACATATCCGGAAAGGTGTACTTCGGCAATGCCGTGGGCATCTATACCAGCATCAAGGGCAATGTCTATGGCGGTGGTAACGGCTCGTATGCTTATACCGACAATGCCGATTTGAAAGATGCAGAAGACTACCGTGACTACTATTATAACCCAGATAACGTGCTTCAGGAAGCAGGTGTTACCGTCACTGACAATACTCTGAAGTCAGCGACGGCTCTCAACTATTTCCGTCCTAATGCCGAGCAGGTGTCTATCTGCGTGGCGGGAAGAGTTGAAGGCGAGGGCGCTTCGCAAGTGATTACTCCTACTATTATCCACGGCTCCGTATTCTGTGGCGGTAATAGTGCCACATTGAAGCAAATCAATATAACTAAGCCATTAGTAGAGCTGAAGATCGGTTATTATGCCATCATGGACAAGGTGTTCCTTGGCTGCAACGGCGAGAACATGATAGATGAGGACGTCTTGAAACTATATGCTGGCAATGTGTCTGTCGGGCAATCTTCCTACCCATTCAGTCAGATGGACTTGACTGAGTCTGCTACTTTCAAGAAGTACATGGAAGGCTGTGCGATGGATATCATACCAAGCGTGGTGTTCGAAAACACAATAAATGGTGACCGCCATACCTACATTGACTACACCAGTTCCGTTGGATCGTTCTATTGTGGCGGCAATGTCGGTAGCATGACGGGCGCGGGAACCACCACCATCGACTTCGACCATAAGATTATTGTCTACGACAAGTTGGTGGGTGGCTGCAACAACGCCATCGTAAAGGCAACCGACAATAATGCGCTTTATGAGGGCGGTCTTATCGGTTTGAATAATGATCCTACGGGTAACAAGCTGGTGCTCAACCTCTCTGGCCTGAAGATTGAGCCAAAGCGGTGGGCTGTTCAGAGAGATGCCGACTATAAGCCTGTCCTGACCAATGGCCAGCCGACTTATCTGTTCACCGACGGTACCAACTACAATCTGACTGAACCCGCTCCAAACCGCCACCACTATCTTGAGTGGAACACCGTCGACAGCCGTACTTATAATACCGGAACAAAGAAATACACCGAGGTGCCAGCGGTGGAGCCTAACTCATCCACTGTATTCAACACTGCTGACCTTTACCGTCGTCTCTATGGTGGCAACATCTACGGTGGCTGTTGTGAGAGCGGTATCGTCAACGGCAATGTGGTCATTAACCTGAATGCCACCATCGTAGAACGCTCCTTGCTTTTCGACTCCGTGAAAGTGGACAAGGTGTTTGGTGAGGAAGACATCCTCTATGGTGAAACCCAGACCCAGGAACCAACCTATACGATTGAAGAGCGCCGCACGGGTGTCATCCTCGGCCGGCAGGGTATGGACGTGTTCGGCTCGGCACTCAACGTGTTCGGTGGTGGTAAGGGTAAGAAAACAGAGATCTGGGGCAGCACCACTGTCAACCTGAATCAGGGCTACACCTTCCAGATATTCGGAGGCAGTGAGGAGGGTGTCATCGGCAAGCCTATCGTTGACGGGAATGATGCCGTCATCACTACGGATAATAGCGATGGCATCATTGATACCAATGGCACTTACCACTTCAACGGCAGGACCTATACAAACAATCCAGCCTATAGCTGTTACGTGAATCTTCGGGGCAACAGGGCCGGTGTTTCCAAGAAAGCCGACCAGAGCGAGGAGATGGCCGAGTGCGAGTTTATGTATGGTGGCGGTTTCTTCGGTCCCATTCTCGGCAATACCGTTGTCAACCTGGGTAAGGGTCGTGTCTTCAACAGTTTTGGTGGTTCGTGTAATGCTGACATCCTTGGCCATGCTGAGTTATACATGGGTCGGCAGGTGAAAGCTGCGAATATGAATCGCCTGGCGTTGTTGGCCCAAAACAGTCTGCTGAGTAAGGATACATGCTATGTGGATGGCTTCCCTTGGGTGCGCGACATGGTGTACGGTGGCAATGACCTGGGTGGAAGAATCCTGAGCGAGGTGAGCTTCAAGGACCGTGTGCGCAAAACCACGGATCCCTACGGCCTCAATGTGCTTGGTATGGTGCATAAATACAATGCCTCCACAAACACTGATCCCGACGTGCTCACCGCCAGTGCCTATGTGGAGTATCTGGAGGGACGTTCAGATGCTATCTTCGGTGGCTGCTATGGTACGTATGACTATTCCGATCCGAAATTCGAACGCTATACCTATACGCAGGGTGAAACGGTTCCTACGGGTAAAGACCTTGGCGACTCCAAACTGGACACTAATGGTAATCCGTTGTTCTACAAGCCCCGTATAAACAACGCTTTCGTCAATTTCCGCCCCACCTATTACAATATCAACAATGTGGTGAAACGTGTCTATGGCGCAGGTCAGGGACAGTCGCGTGAGAAAGAGCGCGATTTGTTGCAGAACCGCAGTTACGTGCTCATCGACATCCCCCAGATTGCCACGACTTCAGAGTCTTCTGGGTCGTCTGATTCATCTGAGTCCTCTGAATCCTCAGAGTCTGAGAACTTCAACAAATACACAGCCATGGAGGTCTTTGGTGCCGGAGCCTGGGCTGGTGTTGGTATGAATGTGCCTGCGAAAAAGAAGACGACACCTGACGGTACTTCCGTAGAGGAGAATCCTGATAATGCCTCAGCCATTATCGACCTGGTGCGTGGTGACATCGGTGCTGTCTATGGTGCCAGCTATGAGGAAGGCGTCACGCGGCGTACGGTGGTCAACGTGCCTGCTGCACCGGCTGGTTCTCCTACAGGCACGAAAGGCTCTACCATCAAGGTTGGTAGTATCTTTGGCGGTGGTTTCGGCACCAGCAGATATTTGCCCTGCGATGCCTACGAGTCCCATGTGGAGTATCATAGCGGCGATGCCTGTTTGATTTACAACGAGAATGACAATAACCCCTTCAAGGCTCTCCAGAAGGGTGCTATCTATGGCGGTAACAATAGTAAGCGCCGCACCCTCTATGCCAAGGTGAACATCGACGTGCCCCTGTGGCAAAGCCATATCAAATACGGCATGACCAAGGGAACGATCTACGGCTCTGGCTGTGGTGCGGAAACCTGGTCGGAATATACTGAGGTGAATCTGAACCCCGGTGCAGATGTTTACGAGGTGTATGGCGGCGGACAAGACTCTAAGGTCCTCAATTCGGAGACAATTTATAAGTACATCACTGACTATAAACCGGATGATTGGGGTGATGATGAAAACAATCCAACTGTGTTTACGGATGCAGACTGGGAGGCTGCCTGGAAGTTGGGCGGAGGCCTCGATCCCGCCTCTAACGTACCATACTGGCAAAACGAAGCTACGAACCTTTCCAACCCCTTGGTAAGAGTAGCAGAGGTGGATGACAGAGATTTCAGCGACCTTACGCCAGCAGATTTGGCATTAGTGCAGGGAAGGTATTGCGCTAACGTTATCATCAATGAGGGTGCCACTGTGAGAAACTATGCCTATGGTGGTGGCTATGGTCCCGAAGCCTATGTGGCTGGCAGTACCTACGTTGCCTTGCTCGGTGGCGAAGTATGGAAAGACATCTACGCCTCAGGAACCAGTGGCTCTGTGGAGGATTATCATCGTGTAGGATATTATGATCAATCGAATCCCAGCGGATTCATGTGCAGTGCCAATGTCTATATCAAAGGTGGTACGGTACGCAACGTGTATGGCGGCGGCTGGCGTGGTAACGTGGGAAAGCATGATGGCCTAATCAGTGATGTGGCTAATAATACCAACGACATCTTAGGCGAGGCTCACGTTGTCATCGGTGACCTCGATGGCACCAGTCACACCAACGGCATACCATCCATTACCCGTAATGTCTACGGTGGCGGTGAGGGTGGTGTCATCTTTGGCGATGCCTATGTCACCATCAACAAGGGCTATATCGGCTATCGTTATGACGGCAGTCTCAATGATGACCAGGCCACCAAGGATTTCGACGAACGCTACGTGGCAGAACTCGACGATGCCAAGGCTGGCGATAACCAGCTTGACAAGGGCGGCAACGTGTTCGGTGGCGGCTATGTGGCCAACAGCTATGTGGATAAGTCGCATGTCACCATGTGGGGTGGTATTGTTCGTGGCGGTCTTTATGGCGGCGGTGAGATCGGACCTATCGGCCGTGGTACGGTGAAAGAAGACGCTCCGGCACCAACGGGAACGATTACCAGCACGGATACAAGGAACAAGGCAAAAATATACAAGGGTGGTTCTACTGAGGTCTATCTCTACGACGGTCACGTCTTGCGAGACGTATTCGGTGGTGGTCGAGGCTATGATAACTGGGGTGGTGAAGGTTGGATGACCGATGATGAAAAACTCACCATGGACCGCAGTTCGAAGGGCTATGTCTTCGGTCAGACCAACGTCCATATCTATGGTGGTGAGATTGGTACCGAAGCTGGCGTGCTGCAAGGCTACGGTAATGTGTTCGGTGGTGGTAATGAGGGATTTGTCTATAGTGCAACAGGAAAGAAAGTTGGTTCCGATAAGAGTGACCAGCACCTCACCAATGGAAAGCCGACCGATGGTGGCGGTTTCTATTACGAAGGCGGTAGTACGTCCAACCCCCTGACGCGCGACTGCTACGTGGAGGTGGCACCGAAGTGCAAGGTCACGGCTTCTGGCGGTATCTCTGGCTTTACGGCTGTAGAAGGTAAAGTCAAAGCTTCCTATTCTAAAGACGAATATGTGCCTGTGGAAGCGCTTAACCAGCTGAAGAACCGTAACGACGCGACTGCTGCAGCCCAGTGGGCAAAGCTCGATACCCGTGGCATCATTATCCACAACGCCCTCTTTGCAGGCGGTAACATCACCGAGGGTAGTGACAAGCTCTTTGCCAATACGATCACTGTGTATGGCAATGCCGCAGCCTCTTTGCGCGACGTTTACAACATCGACCTCATCACCCTCGGTACCGAGGACATGGGCGGTCTTTATGGTGACGGCAACCTCACGCTGGTCGATGGCTTCCGTGAGTTGCATATCGACAACTACGGCACCGACTACTATAGCTTGGACGAGACTTTGGATACCGCAGCATACTTTAGGCTGGCCGAGCGTCAGAGGGACTATTATAAGCTGAAGTACGTGACGGCATCAAGCCACACCTACGATTACTATGAGAGCAAGACCCTTCACACGTACGTTGTTAAAGACGAAGACAATAATGTTGTAAGTGAGACGCCTTATAAGAAAGGTCAGAAAATCACTGAGTCAGAATACCTCGCATTCCCTTCTGTCATTGAGGGCGGGGAAGAAAAAGGAGAAAGAAAGAACTGGGTAAAAGGTAGGAAGGCCTATCAGGATGACGACCAGATCGAGGAGAGTGAATACATCCTGATGGATGCGGGCGAGCAGGCTGCCTGGATGCTTTATGGCGTGACCAGCATCTATGCCGGCCGACCGATGAACACCATCCAGCGTGCCGATATGTGTGGCGTGTTCGGCAGCCGTATGGTGCTGAAGGGTGCACAGGACCGTGTGCCCGAGGCTGTGGACTACACCAGTTACACCATCAACCGTGTGGATGAGGTATCGCTGAACAAAAACATCTCACAGGCGAACGACACGGGTGATGATGCTGTCCATGGCAACTACTTTGGCATCTACAATGTTGTGAACTACTTAGGTAATCTGACGAGCGACGTGTTCTTCGACGATGTGCGCAAGACGGATTCCAAACTCGATGCCAATAAAGCAACTTTTGATTATCCTGCTGCAGTTTATTATACACAAGAAGAATGTGATACATATAATGCAGAACATGGTCTTGTTGAAGGACAAACAGGCTATAGAACTACCTCTGACATAAAAACCCCGGGTACACCACGTGCCTATGGAAGTGCCACTTATTACCAGTGGAAAGCCGCCAAGCCCCAGGCCAAGAACCGTAATAACGGTACCAGTCACAACATGGTGGCCTTGGCATCGGGTGTCTATCTGGAAATCAAGCGTGAGGAAGGTGAAGCCACTGGTACGGACGATTGGGGCTACATTACCGGCATCGTTGAGCTCGACCTCATCAACGTGATGCAGGGCATGGGTGGCGGCTATGTCTATGCCCGCAACGAGCATGGTGTCAAGACGTGGCATTCGGAATATGGCAAGGTGACCATTTTGGACGAAAACCTTCCTGCCCGCACCTACCGACGCTTCGAATATACAAAACCTGGGAGCAGCAAGCAGGTCATACAGACCTCCGGCAACTTTGTCCATAACACCAAGCAGATTGTGGACGACTGCTATCCCAACAGCGGTATGTATAACCCAGACAAAGTCGCGTACGAGGATTCACCGGCCCACTACTGGTTCATCCGTGGTAGCATCTATGTTTACGACCAGTATATCTCAGCCTTTACCGGTTCTGCCAATGCCTACGCTGAGAAGGTGGAGATGCCTCTCACCATCGCCGCTGCCGCCAATGGCAGAATGACTTTGCGCGAGGTGCAGCCCAACTACTACGCCTACTACGATAAGAACGGTAACAAGCTGGGCGACAAGAGTCCAGGTGTCAATGCCGACGAGCAACTTATCATCAACAATGTCACCTACAAGCTCAACGATCCCGTATCGTACTGGGAGTACCGTCTGATGAGCGATGCCGACAGGTCGCGCTTCGAGAAAGAGACCTATGTAGTCATCGAAGACTGCAAGGTGGGCAGCGTGGATTATCCGAAGGGAACTGTATTGACGCTTAGTGAGTATCAAAGTCTGAAGGGTACCGGTAGTGGTCCTGCCGTTACCTACACAGAGGGTGACGAGGTGAAGAATGACGGTAACTTTGAGTATTTCTTCCGTTCCTCGAACAACATCAGTCACGATACGGGCTATGTGCTCACCTACGATGTCAATAATCCGGGTGTGTGGAACAACTACTACACCAAGACCGAAGCTCCTGCACAAGAAAACAAACTCAGCACAGCGTTGTACGACATCAGAAAGGATAAACAAGGAAATACGATCAGCAAGAGCGACTACACCGAAGGCCCCACCTTCTCACCGAAGTCAGGCAACAGTGTCTACGGCCAGGAGGAAATCATGGCAGGTAACATCGTCTATGGTACGACCTATACCAATTATACAACCAATGTCAGTTCGAAACTTACGTCTTCAAATACTTACAAGGCTGTAGCGAATGGAACGACGCTGAAAAAAGGTAACACGTATTACACTTCTTCTACTGGTGCTGATGAATTCACGGCTTTAGGTACCGAGGTGGCAAATGGCACGAATTACTACATTGGTCAGGCCACTGTGACGGAAAAAGCTTACGTGGTGACCAAGGAGTATTCTGTAAAGGAAAACGGTATTGAAGTGCAACACCTGAATCCCGGCACGCCTGTCTACAAGTCGAAGTACACAGATTCACAGTGGACAACCATGACCAGCGGCACCAGCCCCGCTGTTGAAGAGGCCAAGGTCTGCACGAAGCTTATCGAATTCTCTGGCACTGACTATGTCTATGCCGGTCAGCTCCTGACAGCGGCAGAAGTAACTGCAATTAAGAACAAGTTGAAAGCCAAGAACTCCTGGACTGATGCCCAGGTTGAGGAATATCTCCAGGCTTACATTGACGATGCCTATTACTGCACGAAGAACGGTCTTTATGGCGGCAGCTACTTTGAGGCAAACAAAGCCTACCGTGCCATCGATACCTGGTGCTCCATATCGGATGCCGACCGTGCCAACTTCGTCTACAACTACGATGCCCTCGACCTGCTTGTCGACCCAACCTACTGCGGACGTCTTGAGGATACTTTCAACTTGGATGAGCATTACGGCTTCAAGCCGCAGTACGACGGCTATGCCCCGGAAACCACAGAAGAAGAGATAGCAGCAGCCACCAGTGCAGACGCTCGGGAAGCATTGGCACAGTATACAGGCAGTACGCCGCTCTATGATGCCACAACGAAGACGGGACTCTACTCTGCAACGCAGCCCATCGACTATCAGGCAGAGTGTACGACAGCCGTCAGCTATACAGATGAGAACGGCGCTTCAAAATCTTATGCTACTACTGACCCATGGCTCAGCCGTGAGAAGTATGAGGACATCCCCAACGAGAAGCACCACTACTCACCCATCTCCGTAACGGCTCCTGGCGACTACTATGTTGTGAAGAAAGCGTTTATGAAAGGCGACATTCCTTATACCACAGGTCAGGTCATCGATGGTGAGACCTACAACTCCATGACCCCACAACAGAGGACGAATATCGACGTGGTGACGTTTACGGAGGACCATACCCAAAAGAAATTGGAGAATGGCGTTCCCGTGATGAAAGACGGCGAATACGTCTACGAGTCCATCAATTACTTCTATTGCCGTGAAGCTTACAAAGTCAATGAAAAGGGTGAGGGTGAACCCGTCAAGGCTGTTGTGGCCAATGCCAATGGTAGGAATTCCGAGGGAACAACGGTTGCCATCAGTGTTGGTGATGAAGTGACAAGCGGTAATGAAGTACCCGCAGGCTTTATCATTGCCCAAGGTGCAAGTGATACGGAGCAATATAGCTATAACAGTCTGCCCAACTTCCAGAGCGGCAACTTCCTCATCCACGGCACCTCGCCCACCGAGGTCAGTACCTTGTACGTGTCGAGTGAGAGTGACATCAACGACCTCTCGAAGGAGAAGATCATCACCGTGATCTACCTTTATGAATATGAGGAGAGCGATGAGTCTGGTCTTAACGTCGTGCCAGTGAGTGAGCGTCACGTTGTCAACATCCACATCAACTTCAAGAGCGGTGTGCCTGAGATTGGCGAGATTGCCCCACCGGCCACCGTGCTGCCTGGTACCACTTTGGGTCTGAATATCCCCACGGTGTCACAGGGAGCCTACCGTGTGACCGAGTCGGGATGGGAAATCTTCGAGAACAGTAGCGATGCCACGACTCACTACAACGGTCAGACCTACACCAATAACGAGACACCCGTGTGGTGGTATCAGAACAATTACTGGATTGCCTACTATGCCAAGACGCGTCTCGGCAAGACCTACTCCAACTCCGTACCTGTCAGTGTGGCCAATTATCATGACCTGGCCAAGGTGATGGGCGACAAGCAGCACCACTACTACATCGACCATAAGGACGTGGACCGTAAGCCGAAGATCTATATCAACGACTATAGCAAGGATGCTACGCCTCAGAACGGCCTCGACCTGTTTAAGAACCTCATTGACCTGAGTCATGTACAGTTGACTTATACAACTAATTCAGAAGGTAATCAGGTTCCAGTACCTATCAGTGGCGGTACGCTCGACGGTCATGTGCCTCTGGAACGTACAAGTACAACAGAAACGCTGAAGCCCATGCGTGGCGGCAAGTATCTGGAGTTCTTCCTGAATGCCGACCAAGACCATGGCAAATCGGCATGGACATCGATTGCCAACAACTCTAATGAGTGCTTCAGTGGCATTCTGCATGGCGATGGCCATACCATCAGCGGACTCTCCAGCTCGCTCTTCAACCACCTCTGCGGCGATGTCTATAACCTTGGCGTAACAGGTACATTCTCAGGTGCTGGCGTGGCTGAGACGGGTGAGGGCTATGTAGAGAACTGCTGGATCAATACGACAGGAACGCCTGATGGCAGTGTCTATGCTGTCTTCGGTAATCCATCGGCAGCAGAAGGGACCAAGCAGATTGTCAACAGCTATTATCAGGCCACAAAGAACTACTTGACTACATCAAGTTCTCATGGCCTTGCCAAACCGATGTCCGACGAAGCCTTCTACAACGGTACTGTGGCCTACGACCTGAACGGCTTCTACCTCTGGAAGCGCTACTGCGACCAGACGGTGAGCGCGGGTACCGACGATCAGAAGTACCAGTATTACACCGTGGGCAGCGACAACCAACTGACGCTTCAGTCTGAAAAGTACTATGACGCTGATGCCTCCCTCTGCTCATCTGGCTATCGCGGTCAGAAGTATGTGGAGGACCGCTTTGCCGACGGCGACTTCATCTATGTAGGCGACGGTTTTGGCACCATACCAGGCAGCGCCAACAAGCGCCTCTATACCGACCCGGTCACAAAGAAGGAAATAGGTTACTTCCCCATCTGGCCTGACGACTATCTGTTCTTCGGACAGGCTCTGAACTATAGTCACATGGACGGACTGAACGGACGTGACCTGCGCACGCATCAGGATCTGCCGTCGGTCATCAAGAAGAGTGACGACCGTGTGCTGACTACCGATGACGGTAACCGCGTCTACCGTGCGCCGGCTTACTTCCGTTCGAAGAAGATGGGTGTGGCACACTTCAACCCCTACGCCGTGTTCGCTGCCGAAGAGAAACTTACTACAGCCCAGATTACCGATCATGTCACTGCCCGTAAGGCTTATCCGAACATGACGGCCATCGACTTCACCGGCACCAACGAAAGTGGCTATCAGAAGGGTGCCATCTCCACGGGCGTCTATGCAGACATCACGGGTGGTGCCTTCTTCCCACCGCTGCTCGACGATGGTGGTGTGGAGGAATTCTACAATGCCGACCTGACGCGTAACCTGCTGGCATACACGATGACAGGCACAACGGCAGCCAACAAGACCAACGGCGTGGTGAGCGCCTACCTGCATGATGAAGCCTACGTTGAAACCGACAGCGAGTACCATACGGTGGATGTGTGGGACCGCTATTCAGACAACGTTCGCGGTCACTGGGTTCAGAAGCAGTCTGACAACAGCTTCCTGGCCAAGAACGACCACATGCTTGTAGACAAGCAGGATTTCAATGCACCTATTGAATACACCTTCGCCACAGACCAGCGTATGTGGTACCAGCGTATGCCGGGCAACTATGTAGAGCCCGTTTGGAGCAACGATGCAACGCCAGTTCGCAGCACCAAGGGCTGGGAGGGTGTCAGCCTGCCCTTCAAGGCAGAGATCGTAACCACCGACGTGAAGGGTGAGATCACACACTTCTATGAAGACAGTTGGGAAAGTAAGAATGGTACACGTTCGAAGATCGGCCATGAGTACTGGCTGAGGGAGTTCATTAGCGGTGGCTCTACCTCTGGGGATATTTATAAAGCTAACTTTAAATATCCTAACGCTAACAGCACAGATGGCGAGAAGGAGAATACCAATACCTTCCTCTGGGACTATTATTATTCATACAACAACTACAAGGATCAGAACGGTGATGACTATCAGGAGGATGACAGTAATCACGATTACTACAAGTCTTCCCGTACTCATGCCAACTATCCGCGCCTGGCTGCTGTCATGCCTTACATCATCGGATTCCCGGGTGAGCGCTATTATGAGTTCGACCTCAGTGGTAACTTCGAGGCACTGACGGCCAAGTCAACCCGTCCTGTCAAACTCAAAGCCCAGACCATCACCTTCGCCTCTAAGCCCGGCGCCACAACCATCCATGTGAGCGACGATGAGATTGAGGCAATGAAGGCCAATACCACGCATGACAATTATACCTTCCTGCCCAGCTATATGAACGAGACGTTGAAGTCGGTAGCGGTGAATGACAATACAAAGCCGAGAAGCTATGCTCTTAATGCCGATGGCAATGCCTATATAGCAGTGACCAGAGCTGCAGACGCTGACGAAGGCACCGGCAATGTTTCGGTACTCGCCTTCCGACCGTACTTCACATCGGTTGCCGGTACCAGACCTGCCCGTAACTACACCCGCAGCATCATCTTCAGCAATGAAGATTCGCAGCTGAAGGGTGTCGAGGAGCGTGGTGATCCTAAGGATGAGGCTGCAGGTGCGCTCAACATCTATGCCAAGAAGCATAAGATTGTCGTGGAGTCGTCGCTCGCCTATACCACCGATGTGCGCATCGTCAACCTGGCGGGCATCACCATCAACAGCTTCACCATCGAGCCGGGCGAGACCGTCGAGACCCGCATCAACAATGCCGGTGTCTACATCGTCGAGCCTACCGAAGCCCGCTACATCAAGAAGCTGACAGTGAGATAAAAGAACAGGAGCAACGAAA
>JAFZCU010000214.1 GCA_017556145.1 Prevotella sp.
ACAAAAAAGAGCGGAAAACGGGACTCGGACCCGCGACCCCAACCTTGGCAAGGTTGTGCTCTACCAACTGAGCTATTTCCGCAAAATAAAGTGAAGAGGAGGAGACTCGAACTCCCACGTCGCAATTGACACTACCCCCTCAAAGTAGCGCGTCTACCAATTCCGCCACCTCTCCAACAATAAATGCATTGAATAAAAAAGAGTGCCCAGAACAGGACTCGAACCTGCACGCCTCGCGGCACACGCACCTGAAACGTGCGCGTCTACCAATTCCGCCACCTGGGCATTTTCACATGAGGGCCATTCCTTCATGTCTCTTTTTTGTTCAATAAATGGAGCGGAAAACGGGACTCGGACCCGCGACCCCAACCTTGGCAAGGTTGTGCTCTACCAACTGAGCTATTTCCGCCTTTCTTCGAAAGTCGGCATTTTTGGCGGTGCCTCAACATAAGAAATAAGCATTTTCTTCTGTATTCGGCTTGCTCAAAAATTCCGTATTTCCGAGGCATTCCCCTGAATGCGGATGCAAAGGTAATGCTTTTTTTGGAACTGACAAACTTTTTGAGGACTTTTTTTCTAAAAAAGTGCCATTTTATCGAAAATAGCCCGTTTTAGAAGTATTAATCCATCCGATTTCGATAGTCTTCATAGCCAAATCGTCGCAACACCTCAAGTGTTCCGTCCTCATGTAACATTGCTATCGACGGATGAGTGACGCCATTAAAAGTATTCGTCTTCACAGTTGTATAATGAATCATATCCTCAAAAATCACTTCCTCGCCAATCTTCAGTTCATGGTCGAATTGCCAGGAGCCCATGAAATCGCCACTCAGACAACTATTTCCTCCCAATCGATAGGTCTTTGGCTCTACAGCCTTCTCGATGTCTACATGCTCAGCCCCACGTACTTCCGGAAGATACGGCATCTCCAGACAATCGGGCATATGACAGGTGAAACTCACATCAAGAATGGCCGTTTTAATACCCTTATCCTCCACGACATCCACGACATGCGACACCAGCGGCCCCGTCTGCCAGGCAAAGGCACTACCAGGTTCCAGAATCACTTTCAGCCAGGGATAGCGCTGATGGAAAGCTTGCATCAGTTGTATGAGCAGATTCACATCATAGTCTTTTCGCGTCATCAGATGTCCCCCGCCAAAGTTGATCCATTTCAGTTGCGGGAACCATTTGGCAAACTTCTCTTCAATATGCACCAAAGTTCTTTGAAACACGTCTGCCCCACTCTCACAATGACAGTGGCAGTGGAAGCCTTCAATATCCTCCGGCAACTGTTCTGGCAACTTGTCTGCAGTCACTCCGAAACGTGAGCCTGGTGCACAGGGGTTATACAGCAGTGTGCCCACTTCTGAATATTCCGGATTCACTCTTAATCCAATAGATACGCCTGCCGCCCGTTCATGAAAGAGATGATATTGAGAAAGTGAATTGAAGGTCAGGTGCGACGAGCAACTAATAATTTCATCAATCTCGTCATCAGTATACGCTGGCGAGTAGGTGTGAGCTGAAGCACCGAATTCCTCCATAGCGAGACGGGCCTCAGACAGAGAACTGGCTGTGGTGGCATGAATATACTCACGGAAGATGGGAAAAGTCTTCCATAAGGCAAAGGCCTTGAATGCAAGGATAATCTCTATATCAGCTTTCGCCGCAACTTCAGAGATAAGCCTGAGGTTACGGCGAAGTTTCCGTTCTTCTATAATATAAATAGGTATGGCCATTAACCTTTCATAAGTGGTACGGTGAAACTGAATGTAGAACCCTGACCCTCGACCGACTCCACATAACAATCACCGCCATTTTTTCGGGCGAAGTCCTGACAGAGTTGGAGTCCAAGTCCGGAACCTTCCTCACCACCTGTGCCGTACGTCGTCTCGCCTTTATGGAAGATCGTGTCAATACGATTGGCAGCGATACCCACACCTTGGTCTTTCACACTCACCCTGACAAAGTCACCCTCAACAGCCATGATAATCTGAATGGTAGAATTCTCAGGTGAGAATTTAATAGCGTTCGACATGAAGTTGCGCAGCACGGTCTTCAGCATATCATTGTCGGCATTCACTCTCAATGGTGTCTCTGGTTTCTTCAGTTCAAGTGTGATATGTTTCGTCTGGGCTATCATCTCGAAGATTTCCACTACACCGGGCACAATATCTTCCATATCCAGTTCTTGCAACACCACATTCAGTCGTCCTGTCTGGCTCTTCGTCCATTTCAGCAGGTTATCCAGCAGATCGTGAACTTCCTCAGATTCCCGGTTTGCCTGATCAAGCAATGCAAACAGTTCTGGTCCAACGGTTTCTGGCGATGATGACTGTACCACGAGATTGAGCACCATACGAATACTGGCCATTGGCGAACGTAAGTCGTGGGCAATAACCGAATACATCTTGTCGCGATTGCTCAATGTAGCTTTCAGCTCTGCATTCTGCTTCTCAATAATGCGCTTGGCAGCCACTAGTGAAATCTGCTGCATCACACGCATTACCAACTCCTCCTTGTTGAAAGGCTTGGTAAGGAAGTCACTTGCGCCGACCTGGAATCCATGAACAAGATCTTGCGGGGTATTGAGAGCCGTCAGGAAGATGATTGGTATTTCTTTCAAGTCGGGGTCTTTCTTCATGATAACAGCCGTATCAAACCCCGACATATCAGGCATCATCACATCGAGCAATATCAGGTCGGGATGTTCTGAGCGTGCCTGCTCGATACAGGCATTACCACAGTTCGCCGTACATACTTGGAATTTTTCGTTTGTAAGAAGAATTTTGAGCAACAAGACATTGCTCATCACGTCGTCGACAATAAGAATCTTATAGTCACTCCGATTTATATTTGATTCTAGAGATTCACCCATTATATTAATTAGTGGCAGTTCATGTTCTGTTTCGAATGCAAAAATAATGCAATAATTTGAAATCTCCAAATTATTGCACCATTTTTTTTATTATATGTCGTTTTCAGGCCCTATTTTCGGAGTATTTACTCTACTGTAACGCTTTTTGCAAGGTTTCTGGGCTGATCAACGTTCTTGCCTTTGCAGACTGCCACATGATAGGCTAACAACTGTAAGGGGATGGTAGCCACAAGAGGTTCCAGGCACTCAAGTACATCAGGCAGTTCAATCACCTCATCGGCAATCCTTGCTATGGTATCATCGCCCTTCGAGACAAGGGCAATCACCCTTCCCTGACGGGCCTTAATCTCCTGAATGTTCGACAGCACCTTCTCATACATCGCATTATGAGTGGCAATCACCACTACAGGCATATCCGAGTCGATAAGTGCAATCGGACCGTGCTTCATTTCCGCAGCGGGATAGCCCTCAGCATGGATATACGAGATTTCCTTCAGTTTCAGGGCACCTTCAAGGGCTACAGGATACGAGTAGCCACGACCCAAATAGAGGAAGTTATGGGCATAAGTAAAGGTTCGTGCGAGATCAGCTACCCTTTCATTCGTCTGGAGCACCTCGCGTATCTTCACAGGAATTTCGCTCAGGCCCTTCACCACCTTCAAATACTCATCACGGTCGATTGTGCCTTTCGCCTCACCCATCGCCAGGGCAATCATCGTGAGCACCGTCACCTGACCCGTAAACGCTTTTGTGGAGGCAACACCTATCTCAGGACCCACATGAATGTACGTACCAGTATCCGTTGCTCTAGGGATACTGCTGCCAATGGCGTTGCAGATGCCATAGATGAAGGCACCAAGATTTTTGGCCAGTTGTACTGCAGCCAATGTATCAGCCGTCTCTCCACTCTGCGAAATGGCTATCACCACATCGCCTTTTCCCACAACAGGATTTCTATATCTGAACTCTGAGGCGTACTCCACTTCAACAGGCACCCGACAGAATGTTTCTATCATCTGTTTGCCAATCAATCCCGCATGCCACGAGGTACCACAAGCCACGATAATAACTCGTTTTGCCTCTAACATCTGTCTTCTGTAATCAATTAAGGCAGAAAGTGTTATATGATCTGCTTCAAGATTTACACGACCCCTCATACAGTTAGTCAGGCATTCTGGTTGCTCGAAGATCTCCTTCAACATAAAGTGCGGATACCCCCCCTTTTCTATCTGTCCGAGATCGATATCAACCGTCTTCACCTTCAACTCCTGTTCCTCACCGAGAATACTAAGCACATGGAGACCCTCACCACGCTTAATGACGGCAATATTACCATCCTCCAAATACACTACCTTGTCGGTATACTCCACAATCGGGCTAGCATCGGAGCCAATAAAGAACTCATCCTTGCCGATACCCACCACCAGCGGGCTCTGCTTACGGGCAGCCACAATTTCGTCGGGATTCCGCTTGTCGAGAACAGCGATAGCATAGGCCCCGATAACCTGATAGAGGGCCACCTGAACAGCCTCCAACAGGGGAAGGTCTTTTTTCTCCATCACATATTCAATCAGTTGCACCAATACCTCAGTGTCGGTATCGCTTATGAACTGCACTCCATTGTCCTTCAATTTCTCTTTGATATCGGCATAGTTTTCAATAATGCCGTTATGGATAATGGCCAGGTTGTGCGACTGTGAGTAATGAGGATGGGCATTCCGCGAAGATGGCTCTCCGTGAGTAGCCCAGCGGGTATGAGCGATGCCAATGGAACCGCCTACATTCTTGTCACTGCAAAACTCACAAAGATTATCCACTTTTCCCTTTGTCTTATAGACATTCAATTCACCGTCTGCATTGATCAATGCCACGCCGGCTGAGTCATATCCACGATACTCCAGCCGGCGAAGACCTTTAATTAGAATGGGGAAGGCCTCTTTATTACCTATATATCCTACGATACCACACATAATCTTTATTACTTAAATGGTGTTTATGCAGGGGAATCTTTGTTTAGAGATTAGAATGGCAGATCATCAGCACTGCCCTCGGATGGTGTCTCTGGTGCAGGTGGGAAGGGCGAGGTGGCCGCATCGGGCTGGCCTTGTACTGGCGGGAAAGGTGATGCACCAGGGTCGGCCACTGGAGGTACCTGACCGCGAATAATGTTATAAGCGCGGATGTCATTGTACCAACGTCCATTATACTCTCGTGCATCGATATCGAACTGGATAGTGAGATCCTCGCCATTCTGAATATTAAACTGCTTGATACGGTCTTCACCAAAAAGGTTAAAAACACAACGCTTAGGATACTGACCGGGAATCTCTATCACATACTCCTGCGTCATCCAAGGGTTACCACTACGGGCTGAGACACCGCTACGGGGCTCCATCACGGCAATAATTCTTCCTGTTAATTCCATTGTCTAAATGTTTTTATTTGTTGTTTTTTCTTGTTTCGCTCGGCGAAATTACTAAAAATAGTTTGAAACTCGAAAAATTATCGCCTTTTTTTTGTTTATAACAACGTTTTTTTGTAATTTTGTCGTC
>JAFZCU010000215.1 GCA_017556145.1 Prevotella sp.
AGGGCTTGCTGGAGCTTCTCTTCCTTGGCACAGAGCGAGATACGGATATAACGCTGTCCGTTGCTACCGAAGATAAAGCCCGGTGTGATGAACACACGTGCCTCGTGCAGCACACGCTCCGTCAGATCCTCCACATCAGCGTATTTCTCAGGAATCTTTCCCCAGAGGAACATTCCCACCTGATGGGGATCGTAGGTACATCCCAGCACATCCATGATCTGCTCGGCATACTGACGGCGGCGACCATAGGTCTCGATATTCGCCTCATGGTGCCACTGCTCCGAGTTACGGTATGCCTCGGCGGCAGCCAACTGCAGTCCGCGGAAGGTACCCGAGTCGATATTACTCTTGATCTTCAGGATCCACGAGATGAAAGTGGCGTTCGTGGCACACATACCTACGCGCCAGCCTGGCATGTTATGACTCTTCGACATGGAGTTGAACTCGATACAGCAGTCTTTCGCGCCAGGCACCTGCAACAGCGACATCGGATGATCATTGAGGATGAACGAGTAAGGATTGTCGTTCACCACGACGATCTGATGCTCCTTAGCAAACCTCACCAGTCGCTCATAGGTCTCACGGCGCGCATTCCCGCCCGTCGGCATGTTGGGATAGTTGGTCCACATCAGCTTCACCTTCGACAGGTCCATCTGTTCCAGCTCATCGAAGTCGGGCTGCCAATCGTTGTCCTCACGCAGGTTGTAGTTCACGATCTTCGCCCCCAGGATCTTCGACAGCGACGTGTAGGTAGGATAGCCGGGATTAGGCACGAGCACCTCGTCACCGGGGTTCACGAAGGCCAGCGTCACATGCAGGATACCCTCTTTCGAACCGATGAGCGGCTGTATCTCCGTCTTGGGGTCGAGGTCCACGTCATACCAACGCTTGTAGAAGTCGGCCATCGCCTCACGCAACTCAGGAATACCCATCGTGGGCTGGTAGCCGTGGGCGGTAGGGTCGTGTGCCACCTCACAGAGCTTCTCTACGGTCTGCTCCGACGGCGGCATATCCGGACTACCAATGGCCAGACTGATGATATCCTGACCCTCAGCATTCAACTGGGCCACCTCCTTTAACTTCCTACTGAAATAATATTCGCTCACAAAACTGAGCCTGTCTGCTGGTTGTATCATATTCTTTGAACTTTCAATTCTTCAATCTTTCAATCCTTCAATTCTTCAATCCTTCAATCCTTAGTTCGTCTGCTTTCCGTCCTTGTATTCTCCCAAGATCTTCAGGTCCCTTGTCAGCGGAATGATGGCATCAACCGCCTGACGGTATCGTGTCAGATCATCGTACATCACATCGACATAGAACAAGTATTCCCACTCACGACCGATGATCGGCAACGACTGGATTTTCGTCAGATTGATCTTATAGAACGAGAGGATTGCCAGCACATGAGAGAGCGAGCCCTCCTCATGAGGCAGTGAGAAGACGATGCTCGACTTGTTGGCCTCCGTCAGCGGACGGAGCATATCGGCCTTGTTGGGATTCGACACCACGAGGAACCGGGTGAAGTTATGCTTGTTGTCCTCGATATGATCCTCCAGCACCTTCAGCCCGTACAACTTAGCAGCCTCGGCATGACAGATGGCAGCCCATCCGCGCTTCTGTCCCTCAGCAATCATCTTCGCCGATCCGGCCGTGTCCTCAGCCTCCACATGCTTGATGGTGGGGTGCTGTGCCAGAAACTCACGGCACTGCATCAGGGCCACGGGATGAGAGTGAATCTCAGTGATGGTGTTCCAGTCGTCCTCAGGCAGGCAACAGATACAGTGGGTGATATGCAGCTTATGCTCGCCCACCACCGTCGTGCCACTGTCACGCAACAACTCATAGTTATGCAACAGCGAGCCGGCGATTGTGTTCTCTATGGCCAGCATGCCGATGGCTGTAGGATCCTGCTTGATATTGGCAAACACCTGTTCGAAAGTCGAACAGCAGATCAGTTGTATCTGCTCTCCCTCGAAGTACAGATGTGCGGCAATGTCGTGGAACGATCCTATCAGTCCCTGAATGGCAATTCTCTTCATATTCTGTCGTATCTTTAATAAAAATCCCGCTTTCACTATTGTGAAGCGGGACCTTAGTATTTCTTTATTCAGTCATAAGTTGAAATTATACGCAACTTCCCGCTTCACAATTTCTTGCAAAGTAAAAGTAGACGTAAATATAGGCGTTCAACTTATTCATTGTCTTGTCTTTTTGTTTAACGGGTGCAAAATTATCACTTTTCCACGAAACAAACAAATATTTTGCAAGAAAATTTGCGATTTCGCTTACATTTTTCTCTATTCGTCCCGTATCAGCCTTCACAATCGACCATCAGAGCTTCATGCGCCGCCAGATACAACGGGGGATGCGTCGCCATACGGCCGTGAGCAACCTATACTTCCAGTCGATCACGCGGATATGCCTCTTGCCGTTGATCGCCTGCACGATCTCGTTCGCCACACGCTCAGGCTTCAGCATCATCGGATAACGGAAGTCGCCCGCAAGCAGGGCCGTATCCACGAAGCCCGGTCTGATATCCGTAAACCGTATCTTCAGGCCACGGGCATGCGCCTGCTGCTCCAAAGCCTGCAGATACACGTTCTGCATGGCCTTCGTGGCCGAATACGCCGGTGCCGGTCCCAGTCCTTTCGTTCCTGCAATCGAGGTGATGGCAGCGATATGTCCCCCACCCTGTTGAGCGAAGTAACGGTATGCCTCACCGACCATCCTCGTGAAGCCCAGCGCATTCGTCTGCATCGTCGCCATCTCGATGCCCTCCACCAGCTCACGGTTCTGTTTGCCGATGCCCGAGGCATAGAAGAACAAGTCCATGCCCCCCACCTTATCTATTAACGCACGCAAGCGCTCAGGAGCCTCCTCACTGGTCACGTCGATCTGTTCCACCTGCACGTCACCGAGCGTCTGCAACAGGTCCGTGCGTCGCGCCGCCACGCCCAGCGTCCATCCCTC
>JAFZCU010000216.1 GCA_017556145.1 Prevotella sp.
CGATGAGCGTATCAACAAACGTATCGAGGAATATGGTGAATTTGCAGGAGAGGGTTTCCTGGCACAGGACGGTTTCTGCTTCAAGTTGTCTGGTGAGGAGACGATAAGTGGTGATGATCCAATCAGAATCAGTTTCTTCACTACCTTCATGCCACTTTCTGAAATGTCAGATGTTCAGCGCGAGGCTATCTTTGAAGAGTGTATGAAGGATCTTGAAAACTTGGATCGTTGATTATTCTTCCCAGTTTATCTTCGTGAAGCGGGAAAAACGTTTGCCGTCACGCTCTATGGTCTCGAAGAACATCTTTTCCGGACGTACCCAGTATTTGCGGTCACCGGCTTCTCTCGGTCGCAGATGTCGCGGATAAGCCTGATGGCATCGGCAGGGTGGAATGGGAGGTCTGGAGTCAGAACGGTAGCCCTCTTCTCAAAGGCTTCCTTATTACAAAAATAAAAACGATGTCTTAGTGGCCCTTATAATCTCCATATTCTTACTTTTCTCATAAATACATTTAATTTTATTAGCAAAGTTAATAATAATCAGGGAATTATCACTATATTTGCACCAAGAATTAGCATTGTTTATCAAGTAACCCCACAAATAATAAACTTATGAGACTGAAAATTCTTGCTCTGGCAAGCGAACAAGTTCGAGCGGTTACAATCCTCGCGCTCATGTTGTTGCCGATGATTTCACAGGCGCAGCGTCAGCAGTATCTGCAAGTGAACGATATTCCCTATACAGCATCTGACGATGCCTATGCCCAGGAGCGATGCAAGCTTGATGTCTATTATTCCACCGAACTCCATGATGCTCCCGTTGTCGTGTGGTTCCACGGCGGTGGTATCGAAGGCGGCAACAAGCACATCGACCCGCAGCTCAAGAACAGCGGCCTCGTGGTTGTCGCTGCCAACTACCGTCTATTGCCGAAGGCTCCTATCGATGACATCCTCGACGATGCGGCTGCTGCCGTGGCCTGGACCTACAAGAACATCGGAAAATACAATGGTAGCCGTCGCAAGATATTCGTTGCAGGCCACTCTGCCGGAGGCTATCTGCTCGACATGATCGGACTCGACAAACGGTGGCTCGCCAAGTACGACGTTGATGCAGATTCATTGGCAGGCCTGATACCTTTCAGCGGACAATGCGTGACGCACTACAACATCCGAAAGCAGCAGGGCATTGGTCCGCTTCAGGCCACCATCGACCAATATGCCCCGCTCACCTATGTCCGTCCTGATGCGCCGCCTATTGTTATCATTTCAGGTGACAGGGAACTGGAACTATACGGCCGTTATGAAGAGCAGGCCTACTTCTGGCGCATGCTGAAACTCGTAGGCCACAAGGACGTGACGCTTTACGAGATGCAGGGCTACGACCACGGCACCATGCCGCAACCCGCCTATTACATTCTAAAACAACACATCAAACGTCTAACGAGTAAATGATAGCCGAGTCGTCACGGAGTAAGAATGAAATTCAAATGATTCAGCAAGTTGAAATAACGCTAAAGCCAAAGTCTCGCGGGTTCCATTTGGTTACCAGTGAGATAATGAGTCAGATTCCCAAGTTGCCAAAGACGGGTATCATCAATATATTCTGCAAGCATACCAGTTGCGGACTGAGCATCAACGAGAATGCTGACCCCGATGTTCGTGTGGATATGGAAACCATTTTCAACCGGCTCGTACCAGAGAATCGTCCAGAATATGAGCATACTTTAGAGGGTGCTGATGACATGCCTGCTCACGCCAAGTCTACATTAAGTGGAGTTAGCCTGACCATCCCCATTACCGATGGCCGTCTGAACATGGGCACTTGGCAAGGAATCTATTTCTGTGAATACCGCAATTATGGTGGGGCAAGAAAACTGGTCGTAACAATCATAGGCGAATGAAACTACCGAAGTTTATCATCACAATGGACGGCGTTTTCCGTCTGGGCATGGTTGACCAGCACAAGTACCTACTAAAGCCAGGTGACCAATGCATAGGAGGCGGCTACTATCACTTTGACTTTGTTTCCAACCGTATTATTCTTGATAGGGAATCTTATGATTTTGGCCGTCCCAAATGGCATCTGCTGGAGGTACTGAAGGTACCATCTACCTATCGCGGTATGCGCATCGTCTATAAATACGATGATGGCTTTCACGATGATTTCAACGTCAGCGAAGAACTCCCAATTGAATACTATGACTAAAAAGGGAATCCCATACGAGATTCCCCGGAGTCCTCTTGCGAGGCATATGTAGAGTTATGGAAACAGACTTTTAGCGATGACCTCCGCGCTCGACCTATGGTCGCTTGCTACCAGAGGGACGCAAGAAGTGGCCGGAACCACTACGATTGGTACGAGTGTTCATTGCAATTTCGCGATTCGGAGCCTTATGAGCATTGTTGTTACCCATGTTGTGGTTGCCCATGTGGCCCTTGTCGTTCATCACTCTTGCGCCTCTGTCTGGCATCGGAGCTGGATTGTGCTTTGCAACAGGAGCAGGTGCGGGCTTGCCCATGTGAGCATAGTGTGAACCATGAACCTTGTTGTGACCACTCTTATAGCTCACGAACACCGTCGGATGTGCATTGTAGAAACGGTCTCTGCCATAGTGAGAGTACACTGCGAATGTCCATCCACCAGCCTTCCAAGCTACGGGGCGATAGAAGTGGTTCAGAGCCACATACTTGTCATACTGCCACGGAGTCAGCACGAAGCGGAGGTCTGCG
>JAFZCU010000217.1 GCA_017556145.1 Prevotella sp.
AAAACAAGGGAGAATAGGCCTGAACGGCAAAAAAAATATAAAAAATTTGGTTATATTAAAAACATTTTCGTATCTTTGCACCAATCAAACAATTTAAACTTATAGATTATGAAACATTTACTACTTGTCATGATGGTGTCGATGGCTTTCAGTACGACAGCCTTTGCACAAAACAAAGTGAAGAATATCTATGCCAGTTCCTCTAAGCTGGACATAGAGGTGATGCAGAGCAGCGAGCAGCCCGTTCAGCTGAACCGCTATTTCTTTGCAGGTTACAATACACTCTGTCTGCCTTTCTCCTTGACAGCCGAGCAAGTAGCAGCTGCCGCCAAAGACCTGAAGGTGGAGCGCCTGGCTGGTATCCAGCAGGAGGGCGAAACCCTGAACCTCTACTTCGTTGACTGTACTGCTGACGGTATCCAGGCAGGCGTACCCTATCTGATCTACTCGCCCAAATCACAGTATATGAAAGTGAAGAACACCGATGTCCTGAACTATGACACAGAGCTTAAGGCTGTTCGAATGTCGGACAACAAGGGCAACACCGTGACTTTCGGAAGCGGTTGGGAGAGCATTGAGAAGGCTGGACGCTATGGCATTCCCGCTAAGCAAGATGTGACACCTCTGGAAAGCGTGCTTATCAAGACCGACGCAGAAATGGCCTTCCTGCCCACACGCTGCGGCTTCTCCTGGGACGAGCAGGCAACATCAGCCAGCGATCTGAAGATTCAGCATGTCGCCAGCATGAGTGAGGTGACCGCCATTTCTGTTATTAAGCAGAACAAGATAAATGGCAACGACTATTACAACCTTCAGGGTCGGAAGATTTCTGAGAATGCCAAAGGTATTCGCATTCAAGAAGGCAAGAAGACGATTATTAAATAATCTGACTGTCAATATATAAATAAGGGGGCTGAAATGGCCCCCTTTTTATTTGCATAGCTTGCAACCAGTACATTTGTTGAGTTCACCACGGAAGCGCTTTTCCACGAGATAGTGAAGGCGGTCGCGGAGGGGTTCGAGTTGCATGTGATCGATAACCTCGTTGATAAAGGCATTCTGCAAAAGCACCTTTGCCTCATCGAGCGAGATGCCACGCTGACGCATATAGAACAGAGCAGCATCATTGAGCTGACCAACAGTAGAGCCATGCGCACACTTTACATCGTCGGCATAGATCTCGAGCATCGGCTGGGTGTACATCCGGGCCTCCTTGGTAGCCGTCAGGTTCTGGTTGGTCATCTGCGAGATGGTCTTCTGAGCCCCATGCTCCACCAACACACGACCGGCAAAGGCACCCGTTGACTTATCGTCGAGCACGTACTTATAAAGTTCGTTCGAAGTGCAATGCGACACCTTATGGGTGATGAGCGTATTGTTGTCGACATGTTGCTCCTTATCGGCAATCACACAGCCATAGCACTGACATTCGGCTCCCTCGCCAGAGAAAGTGAGGTCGAGCTTGTTGCGGGTGAAGCCGTTGTGGAGGGTGATTACGTTGTGGTTCACACGACTGTTGGCCTGCTGGTCGATGTAGACATTGCTCACGCGTACATTCTTATAATGTGTCTCTTCGAGGCAATAGAGGTCGAGCGAGGCATTCTCACCGACATAGGCCTCGATGACCTGAGTGGCGAGGAAGTTACGGTCGTCGGCAGCATGGTCGCAGAAAAGCATTTTGATTTCTGCACCCTCTTCGAGGATGATGAGCACACGGCGGTTGACCATCAGATCCGATACCTGCCTCTGGGCATTCTGGGGTGTTGCCTTCAGGATATTAATGACCTGAATAGCACGATCGACCTTCACATTTTTGGGCACATAAACGAAGAGGCCATCCTGTGCCAACATCGTGTTGAGAGCCGTGATAGCATCCTCGCTGGTCCTGGCAAGCTTGGCATAATATTTAGCGACCTGCTCAGGATTGTCGCGCATTGAGCCGATGATGACGCCCTCAGGCAAATGTCCTTTAGGCTTATCATCGCGATAAAACATATCGTTCACCACAAAATAAAGGCTCGTCGACAGGTTGGGCACATCGCAGCGGAAAGCCTCATAAGGATCAACGGGTATTTCAAGACGATTGAGATTCACACCATAGTCGGGTGCGAAAAGTTTCTGAAGGTCCGTGTATTTATAGCGCTCCACCTTCTTTGAAGGGAAACCCTGCTTCCGGAAGTCCTCGAAGGCTTCATCGCGTACGGCATTCATCACTTCTGGTGCATGAGAGAAAATCATCTCCCGTGCCTGCTGATACAACTCTATATATTGTTGCTCACTATTCATTCCTCTCCGATTTCTTCTTTAATCCAATCGTAGCCATGCTCCTGAATCTGCTTGGCAAGTTCAGGACCACCCGTCTTGACGATACGGCCTTTGTAGAGCACATGTACGAACTGCGGACGAATCATCTCCAGCAGACGGTCGTAGTGAGTGATAACGATACACGAGGTCTCTGGCGTCTGGAGCTTGTTGACACCCTCAGCCACGATACGCATGGCATCGACATCAAGACCAGAGTCTGTCTCATCAAGGATGCTCAGCTTCGGCTCCAGCATGGCCATCTGGAAAATCTCGTTGCGTTTCTTCTCACCACCGCTGAACCCCTCGTTGACTGAACGGTTAGCAAGTTTCGAATCGAGTTCCACAATCTTACGCTTCTCACGCTGCAACTTCAAGAACTCAGCGGCATTCATCGGCTCCAATCCCTGATACTTACGTTTCTCGTTGATGGCAGCCTTCATGAAGTTGGTCATCGAGACACCAGGAATCTCCACAGGATACTGAAAACTCAGGAACAAACCCTCATGCGCCCTCTCCTCAGGTTTCATCTCAAAGAGGTTCTTTCCATTAAAGTATGCCTCGCCCTCCGTTACCTCATAGAGCGGATTACCAACGAGCACAGCACTCAGCGTCGACTTGCCCGAGCCATTGGGACCCATGATGGCATGCGTCTCACCATCGTTGATCACAAGGTCGATGCCTTTTAATATCTCTTTCTCGCCGATCTTGGCGTGTAAGTTCTTAACTTCTAACATCTATTCTTTGTTTAGGGTTTATTGTTTACAGATGATTACCCTACTGTGCCCTCCAATGACACACTAAGTAATTTCTGGGCCTCAACAGCAAACTCCATGGGGAGTTTCTGGAGAACTTCCTTGGCATAGCCGTTGACAATGAGACCTACGGCCTGTTCTGTGGGGATACCACGCTGATTGCAATAGAAGAGCTGATCCTCAGAGATCTTCGAGGTTGTAGCCTCGTGTTCGAAGATGGCCGTATCGTTATGCACATCCATATAGGGGAAAGTATGCGCACCACAATCCGAACCTAAGAGCAGCGAGTCGCAAGAGCTGTAATTACGGGCATTGTCGGCCGTAGCCGCAGCACGCACTAGACCACGATATGAATTCTGCGAGTGACCGGCTGAGATACCTTTCGAAATAATCGTCGACTTTGTATTCTTACCGATATGGATCATCTTCGTGCCTGTATCCGCTTCCTGATAGTTGTTGGTCACTGCCACCGAATAGAACTCTGCCTGAGAATTGTCGCCTCTGAGGATACATGAGGGATATTTCCAGGTGATAGCCGAACCTGTTTCCACCTGTGTCCATGAGAGCTTCGAATCCACGCCACGCAGATCGCCACGCTTCGTCACAAGGTTCAGCACACCGCCTTTGCCGTTCTCATCGCCAGGATACCAGTTCTGAACGGTTGAATATTTCACCTCGGCCCTGTCCTTGACGATAATCTCGACGATGGCCGCATGCAACTGATTCTCATCACGCATCGGTGCCGTACAGCCTTCAAGATAACTCACGTAGGCATCGTCATCGGCAATAATCAGCGTACGCTCAAACTGACCAGTATTCCTGGCGTTGATGCGAAAATAGGAACTGAGCTCCATCGGGCAGCGCACTCCCTTAGGGATATAGACAAATGATCCATCGGAGAAGACAGCTGAGTTCAAGGCTGCGAAGAAGTTATCCTTATAGGGCACCACAGAGCCCAAGTACTCACGCACCAAATCAGGATGTTCCTTGATGGCATCGCCTATCGAGCAGAAGATAACACCTTTCTCGCGCAGTTTCTCCTTAAAGGTGGTCTTCACGCTGACAGAGTCCATGATGGCATCGACAGCGGTATTGCCACTCAAGGCCAGACGCTCTTCGAGAGGGATACCCAGTTTGTCGAAGGTCTTTTCCAGCTGAGGGTCGATCTTGCCATCGCCCTTGGGTTTGCTGGCCATCGGGTCGGCATAGTAGCTGATGGCCTGATAATCAATCTCCGGCACATGCACATGACCCCATTTGGGCTCCGTCTGCTCTTTCCAGTAACGGAACGCCTTCAGACGGAACTCGAGCATCCACTCGGGCTCCCCTTTCTTGGCTGAGATGAGCCGGACAATATCCTCGTTCAGCCCCTTTTCAATGATTTCTGTATGTACGTCGGTCGTGAAGCCGAACTCATATTTCTGTTCTGCTATACGACGTACGAGTTTGTTATCGTCTTTTCCCATATTTGATAGCCAAAATGGTCAGGTCGTCGCTTTGTTCAGCATCATCCACAAACCGATGAACGCCTTCAATCATCTGATTGATAATCGTGGTTGGATCATTCTTGTCCTCCTTCACCAACGACTCAGCAATACGAATGATACGTTCTACGCCAAACAGCGCATGACCTGGATCCTCAGCCTCGTTGAGTCCATCAGTATAGAGGAATATCGTGGTCTCCGGCTCGATAGTCAGTTCCTGCTTCGTGAATGTCATGTTATGCATCACACCTACGGGCAGGTTCGGATCACATGGAAGCATGCTAACTAACTTTCCTATGAGCATCGCATAATTGTGGCCCGCATTGCAGTAGCTTAAATGTCCGTTTCCGAGATCCAGTACACCCACAAAGGCAGTAACGAACATATTCGTATCGTTACTCTCAGCCATTGCATCATTGAGTGTTCTGACAATCTCGTCAGGCTCAGTCACATGCGCAGCGATATTACGGAACAAAGATCGTGTGACGGCCATTACCAATGAAGCTGGCACACCCTTTCCTGAAACATCGCCTATGCAGAAGAACAGCTTTTCATTGCGAATAAAGAAATCGAAGAGGTCGCCACCCACATCCTTAGCCGGTGTCAGCGAACCGTAGATATCGATATCGTCACGCTCCGGATAGGGCGGAAAGGTCTTCGGCAGCATCGACATCTGGATATCGTGCGCCACTTTCAGCTCGTTTTCGATAGCTGCCTTCGAGGCGGTAGTCTCCTTGAGCTCGTCTATATAATGGATGATTGAGTGCTGCATATCCTCAAAAGAGTCACGCAACTGACGGATCTCGTCGTTATGCTTCAACAGGGGCAAGGGGGCACTGAAATTTCCCTTCGCCACCTCTTTAGCCGAGTCTGCCAACTGGCCCAACGGCTTGACAGCACGCTTGATAATATACTTTCCTACCAACCGCACCACCAGCAGACTAAGGAATATGAAAATCAGCAAGCTAATGCCGATGCCATAGCCTATAGCATTGAGAATTATACTCGGAACAGCCAAGCCTATCGACCAATTGGTGTTTGGCACAGGCTCATAGAACAGACAGGCAGAAAGACCGTTCATGTCGAAGAAATCGAAAGAACCAGGCAACAGCTTACCTTTTTTGGAATAAAAGCCTTTTTCACCAGCCACCATCTGCCGGCCGAGGTAGTCGTCAATCGTATCCGTCGTTTCCTTGGCCAACTCGAAATAGTTCTTCCTGATAATGTGATTACTATCAGGATGGGCAATAAATGTGCCGTCGCCGTCAATAATGAAATTAAAATGGATTAGGCGCCATTTCATCTCAGTTAAAACGGAATAATCACTGTCTTCAGTAGAATCCTTCTTTTCTTGGGTACCCACGTAGACGTTGAAGTCTTTTCCTTTATGGTTCATGCCCTTCACATTCACGCCGTTGAACCAGTCGAGCGACATGTCGGCACCAAGGATAGCGACTGCCTTTCCCTGCTTGTCATGAATGGGAATCATATACGAGACCTGAGGCCTCAGGGTATCGCCACCCTCGAAGAAGGGCTTCGACCAATAGCAACTGTCAGCCTGCAGAGCCTCTGTGAACCACGCCGCCTGCAGATAGTCATAGCTAGCATCACCGACGATCTTCTCCTTGATCTGGCCATCCTCATCCCGATAGGCATAGGGACAGAACCAGTGACCCTTCTGGGGATAGTAGTTGTCGATGAAACTGACGCCACAGCTGCGGATCAACGGGTTCTGGGCCACGATGCGGTTCATGAGAGCCGTCATCTTGTCAGGCTGAGCGAGGTTTTCCTCAATCTCATACACATGATTGATAGTCCCAGAAGAGACTTCAGACAGCATCCCGCTAACCCGCTCGGTGGCATTGCTCAAATAACTCCTGTATACATCCGTTTCCTCCATGACTACGATATCCTTGGCTGAATCATAGATGAGCCAGGAGACCAGAGCCATTATAATGAGCTGGGCAATACCTATCCGTCGCGCTAAGCGCTTAGCAAAGGAACGAAACTTCTTTTTTGCCATTCTTACAGTTTCTGTTCTACTTCAATCTCAGTGAAGGTCTCGATGATATCACCGACCTGGATGTCGTTGAAGTTCACCAGTGAGATACCGCACTCCAAGCCTGTTGCCACTTCCTTGGCATCGTCCTTGTAGCGCTTCAGGGCATCGATAGGAGCCGTGTGGATCACGATACCATCGCGGATGACACGGGCCTTGTCCTTGTTGTGTACCTTACCGTCGGTCACCAGACCACCGGCCACCGTACCGACCTTCGATATCTTGAATACCTGCTTCACCTCAATTTCACCAGAAACGATTTCCTTCTTCACCTTGTCGAGCATACCCTGCATCGTAGACTTCACATCATCGATGGCATCGTAGATGATAGAGTAGGTATTGATCTCAACACCCTCACGATCTGCAGCACGACGGGCATCAGCAGAAGGACGCACCTGGAAGCCGATGATGATAGCCTCAGAAGCCGAAGCCAGCATGACATCGTTCTCTGAAATCTGACCGACAGCCTTCGAGATCACATTCACCTGTACCTTCTCGGTAGAAAGCTTGATGAACGAATCGCTCAGAGCCTCGATAGATCCGTCGGTATCACCCTTCACAATGATGTTCAGCTCGTGGAACTCACCCAGAGCGATACGATGAGACAGCTCGTCAAGACCCAGCTTCGTGGTAGTGCGCAGGCTCTGCTCACGCTGCAGCTGAATACGCTTGTTTGCGATTTCGCGGGCTTCCTGCTCTGTCTCCATCACATGGAAGGAGTCACCAGCGGTTGGTGCACCATTCAATCCCAGAATGATGGCGGGCTCGGATGGTCCTGCTGCTTCGATGCGCTGATTACGCTCGTTGAACATCGCCTTAACCCTACCCCAGGCTGTACCTGCAATGACCACATCACCGACCTTCAGTGTACCATTCGACACGAGCACGGTAGACACGTAGCCACGACCCTTGTCGAGCGACGATTCGATGATAGAACCAGTTGCCTTGCGGTTAGGATTAGCCTTCAGGTCGAGCATCTCGGCCTCGAGCAGCACTTTCTCCAGCAACTCCTCGACACCAATGCCTTTCTTGGCACTGATCTCCTGACACTGGTACTTACCACCCCACTCTTCCACCAACAGGTTCATGTTGGCCAGATCCTCACGGATCTTATCAGGGTTGGCACCAGGCTTATCAATCTTGTTGATGGCGAACACCATCGGCACGTTGGCAGCCTGCGCATGGGCGATAGCCTCCTTGGTGGTGGGCATCACAGAGTCATCGGCTGCCACGATGATGATGGCGATATCCGTCACCTGAGCACCACGGGCACGCATGGCGGTGAAGGCCTCGTGACCAGGGGTATCGAGGAAGGTAATCTGACGACCGTCCTTCAACTCTACGTTATAGGCACCGATATGCTGGGTGATACCACCTGCCTCACCGGCAATCACATTGGTATTGCGGATGTGGTCGAGCAGCGAGGTCTTACCGTGGTCGACATGACCCATCACCGTGACAATCGGGGCACGGGTGACGAGATCGTTCTCATCGTCCTCCTCCTCTGTGATGGCATTCTGCACCTCTGCGCTAACATATTCGGTGGTGAATCCGAACTCCTCAGCAACGATATTGATGGTCTCGGCATCAAGGCGCTGGTTGATAGATACCATGATACCGATAGACATACAGGTTCCGATGACCTGATTGACACCGACATTCATCATCGTTGCAAGCTCCGAGACGGTCACAAACTCCGTCAGCTTCAGCACCTTGCTCTCAGCTGCCTGTGTCTCCATCTCCTCCTGCATACGCTCAGCGACGGCATCACGCTTCTCACGACGATACTTGGCACCCTTTTTGTTCTGGTTCTTCGATGTCAGACGTGCCAACGTCTCTTTCACCTGACGTGCTACAGCCTCATCGTCAACCTCCAAGGGCTTCACAGGACGGTTCTTCTTATTCCTCTTGCCACCTTGCTGCTGGCTACCATTGTCCTGGAAGTTCTGGTTACCACCCTTGTTCTTCTTCTTAGGACTCTGACCCTTGTCCTGATTGGCAGCAGCCTCAATATCCACACGCTCTTTTCCGCCACGGATACGCTCGCGCTTCTTCTTCTCGCCATTGCCACCGTGCATCTGGGCCTGCTTCTCCTCACGCTCCTTACGACGCTCTTCCTTCGTCTTCTTCTTGGGACGCGTGCTTTGGTTCAGCGAGTCGAGGTCGATCTTTCCGACGACATTGAGGTTGGGCACGGCTTTCTGCTCTGTCTTCAGCTTATACACTTCAGGTGCCTTCTCGGTCTCTTCCTCAGGCTGTGGCGTTTCCGGCTTTTCGGGAGTTTCCAGTTTCACCTGAACCACAGGATCAGACTTCTCTTCAGCTTTGGGCTCAGGTCTGACTTCTACAACCTTCACTTCTTCTTTCTTGGGCTCTTCCTTCACCAGACTCATTCCCGACGTACCGTCGCCTACCCGTAGCCTTTCGGCAGGTTTCTCCTCCTTGGCAGGCTCTGCAGCCGGTTTGGCAGCAGGTTTCTTGCCCGTGAGGCTGGTCAGGTCGATTTTACCTAAGGGCGTAAAGGTCTGACGGGTCTCTTCCTTCGTTTCCACCTTCACCGGCTCCTTGGGCTTCGGCTTCTCCTTTTTCTCCTTCTTGGGGAAAATCAGATTGGCCTGTTTCTTCACGTCCTTATCACCCTTGAACTCCTTGACGAGTGCTTCATACTGCTCGTCACTGATCTTGGTGTTGACGTTGGCATCGTCTCTGATCTCACCCAGGCTCTTCTTATTCTTCAGGTATTCAACTGCCGTTTGAAGACCTATATTAAGCTCTGTTAATACTTTATTTAATCTAACACCCATCTATTCAAATTGATAAATGAAAATTGATAATATAATTACTCAAACTCAGACTTTAGCACCTCGATTACGTGGTCGACAGTCTCCTCCTCAAGGTCTGCCTTCTCGATGAGCATCTCACGGGGAGCGTTGAGCACGGACTTTGCGGTATCCAGACCAATGGCCTTGATAGCATCGATCACCCACTGGTCGATCTCATCGGCAAACTCATCCAGATAGATATCCTCGTCGGCCTCGTTCTCGCTTACTACACGGAAGACATCGATGGTATATTCTGTAAGCATCGAGGCGAGCTTGATGTTCATACCGCCACGACCGATGGCCAGCGAAACCTCCTCAGGCTGCAGATAGACCTCGGCCTTGTGGTTCTCCTGGTCGATGGAGATGCTGGAGATCTTGGCAGGACTCAGCGCGCGGGTGATAAACAACTGAACATTGCTGGAGTAATTAATCACGTCGATATTCTCATTACACAGCTCACGCACGATGCCATGCACACGGCTACCCTTGACACCCACACAAGCGCCAACGGGATCGATACGCTCATCGTAACTCTCGACAGCCACCTTAGCACGGTCGCCCGGCATACGAGCCACACGACGGATGGTAATCAGACCATCGTTAATCTCAGGCACCTCGGCCTCGAGCAAACGCTCCAGGAAGATTGGAGAGGTGCGCGAGAGGATGATACGGGGATTGTTGTTCTCGTTCTGCACCTCCTTCACGATAGCTCTGACGGTCTCGCCCTTGTGATAGTTGTCGTTGGGGATCTGCTCACCTTTCGGCAGATGGAGCTCATTGCCCTCATCATCAATCAGCAGCACTTCGCGCTTCCAGATCTGATACACTTCTCCACTGACCACCTGACCCACACGGTCCTTGTACTTCTGATACAGCGAGTCGTGCTCCAGTTCGAGGATCTTCGAAGCCAGTGTCTGACGGAGGTTCAGGATGGCACGACGGCCGAACTTCTGGAAGTTCACCTCTTCAGACACCTCCTCACCAATCTCATAGTCGGGCTCAATCTTCTGAGCCTCGCTCAGGGAGATTTCCTTGTTCTCGTCCTCCACCTCGCCGTCTGCTACCACAATACGGTTACGGTGAATCTCAAAGTCACCCTTGTCGGGGTTTACAATCACATCAAAGTTCTCATCCGAACCATAGATCTTTGCGATGACGTTGCGGAAGCTTTCTTCCAGCACACTCACCAGCGTCGTACGGTCAATGTTCTTTGTCTCTTTGAATTCCTGAAAGGTCTCAATCATTGAGGGGCCTTTCACATCTTTTTTTGTTGCCATTATTATTTTTTTGTTTTTACTTAAATGTCAGCTGATACTTGGCATACTTCACAGTATCCATTGAGTAAGTCTTGTCGACGTCAACCATCACGGGACGCTTCTTGCCTTCCACCGTCTGTTTCTCCTTGACGGTGAGCACGAACTCACGGCCATTCACTTCTTTCAGGATACCCTGTACTTTCTTACCGTCGGCATCAAGCACCTCGAGTTCGTCGCCAATGTGGTTAACATACTGTTGTTCTACCTTGAAAGGTTGTCCAATACCAGCACTGCCTACCTCCAGCTCGAATTCGCCCAGCTCATCGCCCAGGCGTTCCTGCAGGAAACGGCTTAATGCTGCACAGTCCTCAATCCAGACACCATCTGCATGGTCAATCTCAATCACGATGCGGTCGTCTGAACCAAACATAATGTCTACCAGGAAATAGTCGTTGCCCTGCAACCACTCTTCCACCAATGTCTTAATTGTCTCTTTAGTAATCATCATCTTACTGTAATAATAATGAAAAAGAGAGGCCCTTCCGGGTCTCTCATTCCACTGAACGGGTGCAAAATTACAAATTTTTTTCCATTCCACCAAATATTTCTCGACTTTTTTACGATAAAGCGCTGAATATTTCTAATTTCTTCTGTTTCAGAGAGATATTTCCTATCGGTTTCTTATCGATTTTGATCAGCGACGAGGTCTCTTTGGGCTTCTGGGGCGCTAAGAGTTTTTTGTATGCCTCGGGGTTCTTCAGCAAGCGCTCGGCCTCCTTCAGCTGACGGTCAAAATTAAGTCCGGCCTCGATGGCACCAGCCTGATAATAATAGTGGGCAATGATATCACTCTCAAGGATCTGCAGGAGCACAGCCTTATGCTTCTCCAAGTCAAAAGCCACATCGTGGTTCAGTTTCTGCTCCAGATTGTCGAAAGCCGCTTTTGCCTCATCGTAATAGCCCTCGAACTTGGCCGTCTTCACCAGTTCTGCAAACTGTTTTTTACTGACGGGATCGTATGTAAAACCGCTCTTGATGACACGGGCCTTGAAAGCCTCCCAGTCGGCTTCTGTCAGATGGAACTTAGCTGGCTCGGCAATCGTGGGATGCCTGGCGATATAGTCGACCACATAATCGAACATTACTTCGGTGGAATCCTGTCCTGTGGCAGAGAGATAGAAGGCGATATTGGGAATCGTGTCGGCCTTCACCTCTACATCGGGCTTGATACCCCCGCCATCGCGCACCTCACGGCCGCCAGCGGTATAAAACACCTTTGTCAGCGAGTCAGGAATATGCTCCCGATAGCCCGTGCTGCCCTGCTTGTAGTTGATAGCCTGAATACAGCGTCCGCTGGGGATATAATATTTCGAGGTCGTCACCTTCATATTGGTATTATAAGGCAGGTCGATGGGTATCTGCACAAGACCCTTCCCGTATGTACGTGTACCTAAGATAACCGCACGGTCCAAGTCCTGCAAGGCACCGCTGGTAATCTCACTGGCACTGGCCGATTCGCCATTCACCAGCACCACGATAGGCATCACGGTGTCTGCCGGTTCCAACCGCGTCTTGTAAATATGACTGGCCTGCTTCACCTTACCACGATTGTCGACCACCGTAATGCCTTTCGGCACCCAGAGGTTGACAATGTCGACAGCCTCCGACTCAGAGCCGCCACCATTATTGCGAAGATCGAAGATAAGCGAGGTAGCACCCTGTTTCTTCAGGTCGACAAAGGCCCGGCGCACCTCCTTGGCACTCTCCTGCGTAAAACTGTTGAAGTTGATATAGCCGATGTTACCCTCGCGCATACCATAATAGGGCAGCTCCGGCAACTTGATGTTCTTACGGGTAATCTTGAAATTCATCAGCTTGCCTGTAGAGGGACGCATCACCTTCAGGAGGAAACTGGTGCCAGGCTCACCACGCAGATGGCTACTCACAAAGCTCACCTCCTTGTCTGTCATCAGTGTATCATCAATGCTCAGGATGATGTCGCCTTTCTGCAGACCGGCTTCAGCGGCAGGCATATTGGCATAAGGCTCATCGATGACAACACGATCCAACTTCTGATGCTTGCGGATCAAGGCACCGATGCCGGCATACTTACCCGTGAGCATCATCCGCAGGTTCTTTGTCTCGTCCTGCGCATAATACTCCGTATAAGGATCCAACTGGCGCAGCATGGCGTTGATGCCCGTACCGATCACATCCTTCGGATTCAGCGTGTCTACATAGAGCAGATCGAGGTTCTTATACACATGATTGAAGATGTCGAGATGTTTGGCCACCTCGAAGTTATGGTCATTCCCGCCCTGCGCCGATGCAAGGGCGGGCAACAACACTAACAATATGGAAATCAGCTTTTTCATCGGTGCAAAAGTACTCAGAATTATCGAGAGCCGATGCGTATGGTCGCATTTTTAACTATTTTTGTTAAATCAGTCTGATGATCTGCTGGTCTGTAGCCTCTGGCAGGAGCGTCCTGAAGTGGGCAAACAACCGCTCGAACGACTCCTGAGGACTGCGGGGACACTGACAGGCCTCCCTGCCAAGCAGCCGCTCTGGCGTAGTGAGCAGCGACCAACCCCAGCCATATTCGCGACCATGACGGTCCTGTGGATAGACAAAATCCTCGGTAATGATACGGCAAGCCATCTGCAGACGGGTGATGTAGGCATCGAAACGGCTGCGCATCTTCGGCCCAGTAAAGCCACAGGCCGCACGCAACTGACGGGTAATCAGACTGCCTTGCTCGCTTAAGGTAAAGAGGATGGCCTCCTCGATGGAACCTTCCTGAGGAGCCGGATGCCGACTGCGTCGGTAGTTGCACAGGTCAGGCCACCACTCGCGACACACGAAGCCGGCTTTGCCCGCGAAGAACTTGCCATAAACACAATTGCCCTCAGTAACAATAGGGCCCTTCCACTTCCACAGCGGCCAGTCCCAGCCGCCATCCGGAAGCATCACGTAACGACAGTCCTCATCCACGATATCCTCAGCCGAAAAGCCCGCGATGCCACTCTCAAGCAAAGGCAGGAAACCCACTTGCTGAATATACGCCATCAGCTCTGGACAGGAATGAATCTCTATCTGCTTCATCCTCATTACTCTTCACATAACAATGCAAAGTTACGAAAAAAACGGCAATATTATCGTCCTGCACTAAAAAAATCACAGACTTTTAACGAATAATAGCAAAGAATTTACTATCTTTGCAGACAAAAAGAAAGGATAGAAATGATGAAGATTGTAATTTTAGATGGCTATTCTGCCAATCCTGGTGACCTTTCATGGAAACCGTTAGAAGACATCGGCGAACTTACCGTTTATGACCGCACGAAACCCGAAGAGACCATCCATCGGGCAAAAGATGCGGGAATCGTTCTGACCAACAAGGTTCTGATCAAACGCCCTGAAATCGAACAACTACCCAAATTGAAATACATCGGTGTGCTGGCAACGGGCTACAACGTGGTGGATGTTGAGGCGGCCCATGAGCACGGCATCATCGTCACCAATGTACCTGCCTATAGCACGGAGAGTGTCGCTCAGATGGTGTTTGCTCATTTGCTTACCGTCACCAACCGCACAGAGCACTATGCCATTCAGAATCGCGCAGGAAAATGGACGGCCAATCCTGACTTCTGTTATTGGGACACACCACTGACAGAACTCGCTGGTAAGACATTCGGCATCGTCGGCCTTGGCAACATCGGTCAACGTGTAGCAGCTATCGCCAATGCCTTCGCCATGAACGTCATAGCCTATACCAGCAAGTCGGCTGAGGAACTACCACGATTCATTGGGAAGCGGACACTGCGAGAGCTGTTGGCGGAGAGCGATGTGTTGAGCCTGCATTGTCCGCTGGCACCAGACACCAAGCACCTGATCAACCGCCAGACACTCGGGCTTATGAAACCATCGGCCATTCTGATCAACACAGGTCGCGGTCCGCTGGTCAATGACGACGATGTGGCAGAGGCCCTTCGAGGCAATCGGCTGAGAGCCTTTTGCGCCGATGTGCTGACAGAAGAGCCTCCGAAGGCGAATCCGCTTTTGAAATGCGAGAATGCTTTTATCACGCCTCATATCGCGTGGGCATCCGACGAGGCGCGCACCCGTCTGATCGCCGTTGCCATTAACAATGTGAAAGCCTTCATCGAAGGTACACCTCAGAATGTGGTATAGCTTGGGTACTTAAATCCCTTTTCGTCCGTAGCCCTGCTTTTTCACTGAGAAAAAACGGCCTTTCGTTGAATTAATTTGGCGAGAAGGCCGTTTTTATATTAATTTTGCACTATCAAAAATATAACTACGATACATATATGAAGAAAATTCTTTTATTATTCATGGTTATGGTAGGAACATTGACCATACAGGCTGACGCCTATTCCTTCCTGACTTTTGAGACGACAGACGGGGCAAAGGCCTCGGTTACTATTGAGTCGCTGACGCTGGGCATTAGCGGAACAACTCTGACTGCAGGCTCACTACAGTTTACGCTATCGAACCTCTCGAAGATGTATTTCTCGGCAACCGACGAGACAGCAACGGGTATTGAGGAAATCACCAACGCCACTCTCGACGAAGCCAGCGAGATCTATGACCTGCAAGGCCATAAGGTCAGCAAAGCACAAATGCATAAAGGGGTTTATATCGTTAAGACTAATAGCAGAACTTATAAAATGATAGTCAGATGAAACATACATTATTATCTATGATAGCCCTCGTGCTGACGATAGCAGCAACGGGGCAGACGCTGAACGTCAAGATGGGCAGCGTGACTTACCAGTTCCCTGCCGTGCAGACGGGCGAAATGACCTATGCCGACGGCCAGACACTGACCATCATGGGAAAGACCTTCACCCTCACCGACATCGATGCGATGACGGTAGATGACAGTAAAGTGAATGACGGTGTTATCGCTGTTGATTATAACGGCACGTCGGCCAGCGTGACGGTGGCTGGTAATATCGCCCAGTATGTGGTGCCAACCATTAATGGTGCTCACGTGTCGATAGCCCAGAGTAGCAATCTGGCAGAAGAGATAACCTATACGCTGAGTGGCACGTCAACCGATGGTGAGTTCTATATGTCGGGATCGTATAAGGCGACAATAGAATTGAACGGCCTGACACTGACCAACACAACACCAGTATATAGCGGCGCTGCTGTGCACATCCAGAACGGCAAGCGCATCAAGGTAAAAGTGGTGACAGGGACGACCAATACGCTCAGCGATGCTGCCAAAGGCTCGCAGAAGGGTTGTCTTTATATCAAAGGTCATGCCGAGTTTGCACAAAAGGGGACATTAAACGTTGTCGGTAATTTGAAACACGCCATTAAGACCGGTGAATACATGACGCTGAAAAATGCCACTATTAATGTGAGCTCAGCGGTGGGTGACGGTATCAACTGTGCTCAGTATTTCCTGATGGAGAGTGGCACCGTCAACATCAGCGGCACTGGCGACGACGGCATTCAGTGCGACTTGGAAGGCGACACCAATACCGGTGAGATAACAAACCACGAGGATGAGGACAGCGGCAACATCTACATCAGCGAAGGTAAGATTAACATTACAGTCACCGCCAATGCCGCAAAGGGTATCAAAGGTGAGGGCGACATGAGAATCAGCGGCGGTGACATCACCGTGAAAACTACTGGTGGCGGTTTGTGGGACAGCGACAAGGTTAAGACCAAGGCATCGGCCTGTCTTGGTGCCGACGGTCATATCACCATCAGCGGCGGTACGATGAACCTGACCAGTACAGGAGCCGGCGGCAAGGGCATCAACGGTGACGGTACCTTCACAGCAACGGGCGGCACACTCACCATCAAAACATCGGGCAATGCCGTGGTCGCATCGGCAACCGGCAGTCTCTCCACCGTCTCTTCATCGCAGCAACTCGACCGCTACCAAAGCGACTACAAATCATCGCCCAAGGGCATCAAAATCGACGGCGCCATCCTAATTAGCGACAATGCCGTAATCAGCGTCACCACAACCGGTGCAGGTGGCGAGGGCATCGAGAGCAAGACCTCTATCAACATCACAGGTGGACAGGTGACCGTCAACGCCAGCGACGATGCTATCAATTCCTCATATAATACCGATACCAACGGCTCTGGCGACCTAACTATCAGCGGCGGCTACGTCTTTGCCCGCTCCACCGGCAACGACGGCCTCGATGCCAACGGCAACTGCTATATCAAGGGCGGACTGGTCTATGCCATCGGTACTACATCACCCGAGGTAGCCATCGACGCCAACAGCGAGCAGCAGAAAAAACTCTACGTCACTGGCGGCACCATCATTGCCATCGGCGGACTGGAGAACGGTGCCAGCCTCTCTCAGTCGTGCTATTCTGCCTCATCGTGGAGCAAGAACACATGGTATGCCATGACCGTCGGCAGCGAGACCATCGCCTTTAAGACACCATCCAGCGGTGGTAATACAATGGTGGTCAGCGGTGCCTCACAGCCAACACTGAAAAGCGGTGTCACCGTCAGCGGTGGAACCAGTATCTTCGATGGCGCCGGCTACGTCAATGCTACCTTCACTGGCGGCTCAACTATCAACCTCTCGTCCTATAGTGGTGGAGGTAATGGACCTGGCGGCCCTGGAGGACCTGGTGGGCCTGGTGGCGGCTGGCATTGATACAATTTTTATCTGATTCTTACGTTATTATGTATGAATAGAGTATTCCGGATGAAGCAATCCAAACAGGAGAACCTGATCTACTTTGCAGTATGGGGCATGCTTTTTGCAGCCCCGCTGCTGAGTCTTTATGTGCGCACGGTCAGCGATACGAACCTCGCGTTCGACTGGACGGAGGTGTTTATCGTGTGGCAGAAGTTCGCAGTCTATCTACTTCTGTTTCTCGTGCATAACTTCTTCTTGGCTCCGCTTCTGGTGCATCGTCATAAGCGTTTTGCATACTTCTCCATTGTGGCAGCGGTATTGATGGCATTCGCAGTCTATCAATGCAGCAATAGGCCACCCATGAATCTCCAACCACCGATGGAACCCATACCGCCTATGGAACAGTTTGACGGGCACGAACCCCCACCCTTCGACGAACATGGCCCCCGCCCGGGACATCGTCCGGACATGCCACCTCCCATTGTTGGTGAACGTGATATTCTGGCCATCGTGGTTCTGATTCTGATGTTTGGGGCGAACCTCGGCATTAAGAGCTATTTCCGCAGTCGCGACGACCGTAAGCGATTGGCTGAGCTGGAGAAAAAGAGTCTGGAACAGCAGTTGGAGTATCTGAGGTATCAGATCAATCCGCACTTCTTCATGAATACGCTTAACAACATACACGCCCTCGTGGATATTGATCCGGAGAAGGCGAAAGACACCATCCTAGAACTGTCGAAGATGATGCGCTTTGTGCTCTATGAGGGTAATAAGCAAGGCGTGCCACTCTCTCGCGAGCTCGACTTTATCCGACACTACGTTACGCTGATGCAGTTGCGCTATACGGACAAGGTGCGCATCGACACGGACCTGCCAAATGAAGTGCCAGACGGCCTGATTCCGCCGCTGATTCTCATCACCTTCATAGAGAATGCCTTCAAGCATGGCATCAGCTACAAAAACGAGTCATTCGTCGAGGTGAAGGTTTCGATAAAGGATAACGAACTGCGATTCTCCTGCCGCAACTCGAAGGCCGAAGGAAAAGCAGAGCTCAGCGAGGAAAAGGGCGGTGTTGGCCTGGTCAACGTGCGTAAACGACTCGACTTGCTCTACGAACAAAACTATACCCTCAGCATCCACGATGATGCCGACATCTACACTGTGGAGCTGGCACTCCCCCTTAAAATATAAAATTGTAAACAGTAAATTATCAAATTGTAAATGAATATCCGTTGTCTTGCCATTGATGATGAGCCGTTGGCTCTGCAACAGATAGTTGCCTATATCAATAAAGTACCATTTCTAGAGCTTGCCGCCCAGTGCCAGAGTGCCTTAGAAGCCCGTACGTTCTTAGAGAACGATACAGTCGACGCCATCTTCTGCGATATCAATATGCCCGATCTCAATGGCATGGATTTCGTGAAATCGCTCACTGTTCCTCCACTCATTGTATTCACCACCGCCTATTCTGAATATGCCATCGAGGGGTTCCGCGTAAATGCCGTCGATTATCTGCTGAAACCTTTCGGCTTGCAGGATTTCCAAAGGGCTGCGAACAGGCTCAAAGAACGTTTGGAGACTTCTACAGCCCCAAACACTCCACTCACCTCTGACAATAATACGCTATTCCTCAAAACCGACTACCGCATTGTGAAGGTCAGCATCCCTGACATCCGTTACATCGAGGGTATGAGTGAATATCTGAAGGTTTGGATAGAAGGCGAGTCGAAACCAATTATCACCCTCCTCTCGATGAAAAAGATGGAGGAACGGCTACCAGAATATTTCATGCGTATACATCGTTCATACATTATTAATCTCACCAAGATTCAAGAGGTTAATAAAAACCGTGTCATCATGGATGCTGACACTTTCCTTCCCATTGGCGACATGTACAAAGAAACCTTCCAAGCCTATTTGGACACGAAATATCTAGGAAAATGACTATTGGGCGACAGTAAGCGCACGACGTTTCTTGTCGTATTTGTCGAGTTTGTCCAAATAGTGTTCGCGGAAATCATTCCAATGGTAGTATGGGGCGCAGTCTGTCGTAATAGGCAATTGGGCCTCCTGCTCGTTCAAGAGCACCTTGAAGAGCACATCTTTGTCGTTGATATCCGTACGATAGAAAATCAGTTGCAGGTTAGAAGCCATGGGGAACACGCTGGAACTCAGCCATCCTTCGGACTCAATGTCTTCCCAGTTGTCGATATGTTTGTCGTAGCCGTTGATGCCCAGCAGGCAGGTCAATGGCAACAGCACGGTCTCGTGACCGAAACGCAACTGGACACCAGGCCGCTCCAACTGCATACAACTATCAGCATCAGCGATGATCTGGCGTAGCAGATACCTTTGGGTAAAGGGCCTGTCACCATCGTTAAGCTCGCTGGAGCCATAGTTCAGATACCACCACACATTGTCGGTCTTCCAAAGGTTATAGAGATCTTCGACTTCGAAGAGATCAGTCAGGAAGGTATTCTTGTAAAAACGGGTGTTTAACTGGAAAAGGCCCATCTTGATGATATAGTAGTTCAGCCACGTTTCGTCGACTATCTTACTGGCAGAGTCGGCATTGATGAAGAGTAGTTTCATCAGTTTGTGGTTTTTGCTATACTTGGCCACGAACTCATCGTAGGCTTTTTCGGTTTCTTCCGGCATATCCTTGCGCAGCAACTTGTCTTGGTGGTTCATATACCACATGTCGCGTTTGGTGGCCCGCATCGTGATGCGTAGCTGGGGGTTGATCCTCGCCATCTCCATCAGGAAGGAGCCCATCGACAGCATGCAACGGTTGACGACCGTACTTCTGGCATCCACCCGGGCATCGCCGCTGAGTATCTCGGGATACCGTTCCATCATCCTCTGACTGATGTGCCGTTGCTGCAGCTGACCGAAGCCCGTCAGGTCGCCCCATTGTCCTTCAGTGTCGGCGATAATGAGTTCGATTTCCTTCAGCACATCATGTCCCATGGGTGTCAGCAGGCCCAGACTATCGGCTTTCAACATCATCTTATAGGGCACGTCATAGCCTTTGCGGTTGTTGATGTAACGTGAACCATGACGACCGTAGTGTGAGATGTAGAAAGGCTTTTTACCATCGGGTGGAGGCGTCATGGGCATCTCCACGCTATCAGGGTAGATACGATAATTACAGGCTGCATAGCTGGGATCCTTCTTGATCATGTCTGTCACGGTCTGCGCTTGGGCGCACAGCACAAGCAACGACCAAAGTACTATAATATAGAATCTATTTCTTTTCATAGGTATTCAGTTTATGAAGGTAATAGTTGCGCACATCCTTCCAATGGTAATAGGGTGCACAATCTGTGGCGATAGGCAACGTGGCCTCCCGTTCATTCAGCAAGACCTTGATCAGAATGTCCTGATCGTCGAAGTCCCTGCGATAGTAGATCATCTGCAAATTACCGCTCATGGGCGCGATACGGTAGTCGGCCCATCCTTTCTCATCCAGCGACTCCAGATCGTCGGTGGCCAGTCCATAGCCATTAACATCCATCAGACAGACCAGCGGCATGAAGGCGGTCTCTAATGTATAGCGTAGGTGGGTGACAGGTTTCTTCAATAGGCTGACGCTGTCGCCCTTTTCTATCATGTAACGCAACATGTTGCGTGCGTTATAGGGTTGAAGTCCACCATTCAATGTATAGCCGCCGTAATTGATATACCACCAGGCATTTGTCTTTTTCCATTGGTGGATAATCTCTTCAGAGGTGAAGATATCGTAGAGTGTCAATTGGTTGCGCAGTTCCGTATTCTGAATGATACCGGCAATATCAAAGAGCTGGTTAAAAAGACTCTTGGCCTTGACGTGTCGTTTGACGTAAGCCGCATCGCTGAAGAGGGTCTGCATCAAGCGCTCTGGATGTTCGAATTTCTTTGTAAAGGCATGGTAGCGGGCTGTCGTAGCTGAGTCCATCTTCATCGCATTGAGTTTCTTATCCTGCGGATTCAGAATACTCTGGAAACTATGGCTTGACTTATGGCTAAGGCCTGTGGGGCGCAGTCTGGCTACCTGTAGCATCGCCTCTTCCATCGACATCACACAACGGTTGACAGTGATACAACGTCCACTGACATAGCCGCTTGAGTCGAAGGTTTCAGGAAATCTATCCTCCATCCGTCTGACAATGTCGCGCTGTTGCTGTTCTCCCAGCTCCGACAGTTCACCTGTACGGTCCCTGGCATCCCGACGGATGATGTCGAGACGCTGCATAACATCATGTCCCAAAGGTGTCAGTTTCCCAAGACTGTCTGCCTGGGCCAATATACGGTAGGGCGTATCGTAGTCTGCCTGCTGGTCGAGGTAGTAGGATCCCTGACAACCGAAATGACTGAGGAAAAAGGGCTTCTTTCCTTCTGGTGCAGGTGTCATAGTCAATTGCTCTTGCACAGGATAGGCCATAAAGGTACCTGCCGAGCGGTTCACATCAGCGCGTATCTCTTCCCGTACCGACTGTGCGAAGGTGTCAGTAATTGCTATGAAGCCAATGAACAGGGTGAGAATAATCGCTTGTTTCATGATAATGATTGATTATTTAAATATGAGTGTGGTCAATCTTTCTGGGATGAACAGGTCGTTTGCCACTTTCTGAATGTCGTCGGCAGTCACTTTGTCGATGCTCTCGTAGAGGTGAGTGATATCTTTCTCCCAGCCATAGTGCAGGAAACTTTTGCCAAAGTCGAGGGCAAACTGTTCGTGGTTGTCGCAGGCAATGGCAATCTGCCCCTTCAACTGTCGTTTGGCATTGCGCAGTTGAGTGGCACTCAGAGGCCCTTGCATCACTTTGTCGAGCTCGCGGCGTACCAGTCGAAGACATTTCTTGATATCATGCGGATCGCATCCGAAATAGACGCTCCAGATACCAGTGTCGCTATAACTCACCATCGTACTCTCCACGGTATATACCAGCCCATTGCGCTCGCGGAGAGAAAGGTTCAGACGGGCGTTCATACCAGGACCTCCTAAGATATTATTAAGAAGGTAGAGAGCGATGCGCAACGGGTGGTGGATGTCGTAAGCCCGCGTGCCCAGCATCACGTGTGACTGGTGTGTACCGAGGTCACGGATGATGGTCTTTCCCGTTAGAGGCTTGGGAATTTCCAGATGATTCTGAATCTCCGGATGATTCTGGATATCTGTTTTTTCCAGCATCCTGCAGAGGCGCTTGAAGTCAATATCGCCATACACAAAGAAGATGGCATTGTCAGGACGATAGTTCCGACGCACAAAGCGCAGGGCATCTTCTGTAGTATAGGTGCGTAGCTGTTCTGACTTGCCTAAGATGTTATGTCCGAGCGGATGACCTTCGAAGAGGATATTCTCGAATTCATCGTATATCAGTTCCGCCGGTGAATCATTATAGCTCTCTATTTCGTCGCAGATCACCTCCACCTCCTTGTCGATCTCATGCTGCTGATACTGGCTATGGAAGACGATATCCGTAAGGATGTTCACCGCCTGGGGGAAGTGGTCGTTGGAGATGACGGCATAGAAGGTGGTGTCCTCCTTGTTGGTGAAGGCGTTGAGTTCGCCACCCAGTCGCTCGAGCGCATTGATAATCTGAATGGCATTACGCTTCTCAGTACCCTTGAAGGTGATATGCTCGCAGAAATGGGCCATACCCTCCTCGCAACCTGACTCATTGCGGGTTCCGGCAGCAATCTGATAGCCACAGTACACCACCCGTGAACTGGATGGCAGATGAATAATACGGAGGCCATTTTTAATGGTATGGGTATTGTAATTTGCCATAATGGCTGCAAAGATACGAAAAAATTGATAATTGACAATTGATAATTGATAATTATTTTGTAATTTTGCAGCCAACAAACAGAAAAGCAATGCGAAAAGTAATAGGAATCGGAGAAACAGTTCTCGACATTATCTTTAAGAACAACCAGCCTATAGGCGCTGTGCCTGGCGGGTCGGTATTTAATGGCATCATCTCATTGGGTCGCTCAGGCGTGCCTGTGTCATTTATCAGTGAGACGGGTAACGACCGTGTAGGTGAGCGCATCACCTCTTTCGCGCGTGAGAATGGGGTAAACACCGATGATATCGCCGTCTATCCGGAATCGAAATCACCTATCTCGCTGGCATTCCTTAATGAGAAGAACGATGCAGACTATGTCTTTTATAAGGATCATCCACACGATCAGTTGGACTTTGTCTATCCAGATATCCAGCCTGACGACATCGTGATGTTCGGCTCCTACTACGCTGTCAATCCCGTGATCCGTCCGCAGATGGCGGCTTTCCTCGATCACGCCAGGAACAATGGTGCCATCATCTATTACGATGTCAACTTCCGTGCCTCACACAAGCATGAGGTGATGAAACTGACACCCAACATTCTGGAAAACCTGGAGTATGCCGACATTGTGCGTGGCTCATCTGAAGACTTTGACATTCTGTATAAAAAGAGGGATGCTGACAGCATTTACCGTTCACAGATTGCCTTCTATACCAGGAACTTTATCCTGACACAAGGCAGTGGCCCAGTGGAGTTGAGGGCCGTGGGCGATATCAGGAAACAGTATACCATTGAGAAGACAGAAACAGTAAGCACCATTGGCGCTGGCGACAACTTCAATGCAGGTTTTGTGTATGGACTGATCAGATACGGTGTGACGCGTGAGATGATCGTGTCGGGCTTCGACGAGGCGATATGGGATCAGCTCATCGCTTGCGCCCAACAGTTCTCTGCGAATGTCTGCAAGAGCATCGACAACAACGTTGACCGGACATTTGCCGAGGAGAAGAAACGAGAGCTGGAAGAAAAGGTAAAAGGGTAAAAAAGTAAAAAGGTAAATGAATATGATGAGTGATACGATTAAGTATATCGGTGTTGACGATCTTGACATTGATCTGTTTGAGAGTCAGTATGTAGTGCCTGAGGGCATGAGTTATAATTCCTATCTCATTGACGATGAGAAGATTGCAGTGTTGGATACTGCCGACCGTCGCAAGGGTGAAGCGTGGAAGGCGAACCTGAAGGCTGCACTGGGTGGGCGCCAGCCTGACTATCTGGTGGCTCACCACATGGAGCCCGACCATGCTGCGCTCATTGCCTGGATGCTGGAGGCTTATCCTGGCCTGCAACTCGTATGCAGTGCCCAGGCCGTGAAAATGCTGCCCAATTTCTTTGAGGGCGTTAACTTCGAAGGTCGTGTGATGACTGTCAAGGAGGGTGATACACTCCCGCTGGGCCGCCATGAACTGACATTTATCGGGGCTGCGATGATACACTGGCCGGAGGTCGTCATGAGCTATGACAGCACGGACAAAGTGCTCTTCTCTGCCGATGCATTCGGCAAATTCGGAGCATTGGTCAATGAGACCGACGATTGGGCTTGCGAGGCGCGCCGCTACTATTTTAATATCTGCGGCAAGTATGGTTCGCAGGTACAGACGGTGATGAAGAAACTGGCTGCAGTGGATGTTCAGGCCATCTGTCCGCTGCACGGTCCTGTGCTCAAGGGTGAACAGCTGGCTACCGCCATCAGACTCTACGACACATGGAGCAAGTACGAGCCTGAGAGCGAAGGCATCCTGATTGCTTACGCCAGCATTCACGGTGGAACGGCTGCTGCTGCAGAGCGTCTGGGTGAGATACTGCGCGAGAAGGGTGCGCCAAAAGTGGTGGTGAGCGACCTGAGCCGCGACGATATGGCTGAGGTCATCGAGGACGCTTTCCATTATCCAACCGTCGTTGTGGCTGCATCGAGCTACGACGCAGGCGTGTTCCCTGTGAT
>JAFZCU010000218.1 GCA_017556145.1 Prevotella sp.
CTACGGCTACGCTGAACGGCTCGAGCATCGAACTGACTGAGAGCGATGGTGTGTATAGCGGTAACTTCGCGATGCCCGGTCAGGCCAGCACGCTGGTGATCAATACGGGCGCAGCTGATGACGACGGCTTCGACAAGGACTAAACGATGTCTGATGTCTGATGTCTGAAGTAAGAATAAAGGAGGAACAGATGATGAAGAAGCGATTCATTGAGATTGCGGTGAAGGTGATAGTAGCCGCGCTCACGGCCTTCCTTACGGCCATCACCACCACGAGCTGCATGGGCTACGGACCGTTCTAAAGAGCACACAGATCCCTCAGATCTCACAGATCGTGTCCCTCACGGGACGAGCGAGCAAGCTCGAAACAGATCTAAACAGATTAAAAACCCCCTCGCGGAATGCGGGGGGATTTTCGGTATCGGATGGACTCTTTTGATATATCGAATGCTCCGTCCCTGATACATTGATAAAACAAAATTTTCGCGCAAAAATTTGGAAATAAGCGAAATTTGCCTTATATTTGCAGACGATTTGAATAGGAACACGTATATGAAGAAGATTTTGCTTACGGCACTGGCTCTCCTGTTCGTTGGGGCAGTTGGCCATGCCAAGGTAAATGGAAGTGACAATGAGGCAAAAACGCCCGATGGCGTAGAAGCTGTTGATTTAGGACTCAGTGTGAAATGGGCAAACATGAATGTGGGTGCGACGAAGGATTCCGGCTTTGGCACCTACTTCGCATGGGGTGAGGTCAAACCTAAGGAATACTATTCCTGGGGAACCTATGCCTGGAGCTATGATGGCAGCCCATCTATGCTCAAATATTCCAACACCGACAAAAAGACTCAGCTGGTTCTTTCTGACGATGCTGCCCGCGCCAATTGGGGTGGTGAATGGAGGATGCCCACTGCTGATGAGTGCGAGGAGTTGACAGACCCCGATAAATGCGAATGGGAATGGATTACGAAGGATGGCGTGAACGGCTATAAGGTTACAGGGAAGAAGACAGGCAACTCCATCTTCCTCCCCATTACCGGTTTCCGCTTCTACGGGGGTGTTCAGTTCCGCGCCATCAAAGGCATTTACTGGACATCGACGCTCTATTCGATCAAACCCGATAAGTCATGGTGTCTGGAATTCGACGGTTCTAATATTGACGTGACCTTCGGAAAACTTTCAAGTAATCGCTTCAGCGGCCGTTGCATTCGAGCCGTCAGGTAGTTTATTAGCCAGAATTAAATTTTATCCCAATTATCAATATGAAAAGACTATTCGTTTGTGCGACCATCGCACTGGCCTTTGCCACAGGAGCAACGGCCGCTGAGACTGTGAAGGCTACGGTACATGCAGACAAGGCCGGAGCCAAGATCAACAAAGAGATTTACGGCCAGTTCTCTGAACACTTAGGCAGCTGTATCTACGGCGGACTCTGGGTGGGTGAGAACTCGCAGATTCCCAACATCAACGGCTACCGCAAGGACGTGTTCGAGGCCCTGAAGGCGCTGAAGGTGCCCGTGCTGCGCTGGCCGGGTGGCTGCTTCGCCGACGACTACCACTGGATGGACGGTATCGGTCCGAAGGACAAGCGCCCATCGCTGCGTAACAACAACTGGGGCGGTACCATCGAGGACAACTCATTCGGTACGCACGAGTTCCTGAACCTCTGCGAGATGCTCGACTGCGAGCCCTATATCAGCGGCAACGTAGGCTCAGGCACGGTGAAGGAGATGGCCCAGTGGGTGGAGTATATGACCTCAGACGGTGATACGCCGATGGCCCGCCTGCGCCGCCAGAACGGCCGCGACAAGGCCTGGCACGTGAAGTACTTCGGCATCGGCAACGAGGCCTGGGGCTGCGGTGGCAACATGACGCCGGAATACTATAGTGACGAGTTTCGCAAGTTCAACACTTACCTGCGCGACTATACGGGCAACAAGCTCTACCGCATCGGCAGCGGTGCCTCTGACTATGACTACAACTGGACGGAGGTGCTGATGGACCGCATCGGCGACCGCATGCAGGGCGTGAGCCTGCACTATTACACCTGCTCGGGCTGGAGCGGTTCGAAGGGCTCGGCCACGAAGTTCGACAACGACCAGTATTACTGGGCTCTGGGCAAGTGTCTGGAGATTGAGGAGGTGATCAAGAAGCACAAGGCCATCATGGACGAGAAGGACCCGAAGGGTAAGATCGGCCTGCTGGTGGATGAATGGGGCACCTGGTGGGACGAGGAGCCTGGCACCATTGCCGGACACCTGTATCAGCAGAACGCCCTGCGCGACGCCTTCGTGGCTTCGCTCTCGCTGAACGTGTTCCATAAATATACGGATCGCGTGAAGATGGCCAACATCGCTCAGATCGTGAACGTGCTGCAGTCGATGATCCTCACCGACCAGGAGGGCACGGGCCACATGGTGCTCACACCGACCTACCACGTTTTCGAGATGTACACCCCGTTCCAGGAGGCTACCTACCTGCCCGTCGACCTGCAGTCGGAGGTGATGGCTGTGAGCAAGGCCTACTTCAAGGAGAAGAAGGATGCCAAGGATGCCGGCTACCGCCCCTGCCCCATGCTCTCGGCCTCAGCCGCCAAGACCAAGGACGGCTCAATCGTGCTCGCCGTGACCAACGTGAGCCTCGACAAGGACCAGACCATCGACTTCGACATTGCCGGTTATCAGGCCAAGACGGTCAGCGGCCGTATCCTCACCTCGAAGAACGTGGCTGACTACAACGACTTCCAGCATCCCAACACGGTGGCTCCCAAGGCCTACAACGACGCCAAGCTGAACAAGGGCGTGGTGACGGTGAAGGTGCCTGCCAAATCGATTATCGTGCTGAATATTAAATAAACAATAAAGGAGCCTCGATTTGAGGCTCCTTTGTTATTTCAGGATAATTCCTCCCATCGGCTGGATGGTGACCTTAGCCTGACCTTTCTTATCGAACTTCAGCTGGCGCAGCTGGGGTTCGTTTGTTTTTGCATCGTCGACATAGTAACTGACGGTCTTGCCCGCCCACTCCTTCATGGTGATGGTGAGCGTCTTGGGCTGCGGCTCGGCATTCAGACCTGCCACATACCAGTCGTCGACATTACGACGCGCCAGCACCACATACTTGCCGGGATAGCCGTCGAGGAAGCGGGTCTCGTGCCAAATCGTAGGCACCTGACGCAGGAAGTCGAGCTCGAACTGTGGCAACTCATCCAGGTTATTGGGCTGCATGGCGATACACTGAATAGGCGTCCTTGTGGTAATGGATACAGCCATCTCGAAGATATCGGTAGTATATCGCTTGTGGCGGCTCTTGTTGTCGCGACTCAGGTACTTGTTCATAATGGTACCGCCCCAGTCCATCGGTTCCATAGCGTTGCGGATGAAGGGGTGCAGACAGAGTTCGAAGGCCTCCGTCTTGGCGTGCCCCTCGCTGAAGTAGACGTTCTCGGAGGCGAGCACAGCCTCGGAAGCCACATAGTTGGGATACATCATCCCCCAGCCGCGTGGAACCGTGCAGCCGTGGAAGATGACCTGAAGGCCATAGCGGAAGGCGTCGTAGAGGATATCCTCGTAGAGCTGCATGGTGCATTGTTTGTCGCCACCGAAGAAGTCGACCTTGATGCCCTTCACGCCAATCTTCTGCAACCACGCCATCTCCTTGTCGCGTGCAATGGCCGTCGACATGCAGTCGCGTGGCGTCTGAGGCGCATCGTTCTCGTAGCCGTTGGAGTTGTACCACAGCATCAGGCTCACACCCTTCGACTGGGCATATTTCGAGAGCTCCTCAATCTTATCGCGTCCTATGCGCTGGTCCCACCAGTTGTCGACGAGACAGAACTCGAAGCCCATCTTGGCAGCGAGGTCGATGAACTGCACCTGATCGTCGTAGTTGATCGACTCATCCTGCCAGACGAGCCACGACCACGTGTAACGGCCGGCCTTGTAGGGTTCCTCCGGCATGTACTTGGCCGACAGTGTGGGTAAGATGTGTCTATTCTCGACGATGGGTTTCAGCGAGGCACCGACGATGATGGTGCGCCAAGGCGTGGTATAAGGCAAGGGGATGCCGGCAAAGGGCGTGCCGTTGCCATTGTTCTCGCCAGCCTGGGGGAAGGCGATGGTATAACCGGTCTCGGGGCTATAGTCGCTCAGGTGGGAGCCTACATAACTGCCGTCGACACCGATCTCGCTGACCAGCACCCAGGCATTATCGGAGTAACCAGATTTTTCAGAGTAATCAGCCTTTTTCACCGGCACGCGGAACAGACAGGGGAAGGTATAGCCCTGGCCGAAGCGTGAACGGTCGGTCATCGGGGCGTCGGCCTTATAGTCCTCCTCATAGCTGGGCTTGGTACGCTCCCACCCCGTCATGGGGCCTATCTGCGGACAGAGGAACGTGGAGGTGCCCTCAGGGAAGTTGAACGAGCTGACCTCGCGACGGATGACACCGCACTTGGGATTCTCACCTGGACGGGGAATCTCGTAACGGAAGGCCACGCCATTGTCTGTCAGATAGAAGATGACCGACATCTTCTGTCCTTTGGCATTGGTGAACGGCACGGTGTAGCGTATGGCATGGACCGTCGTCTTGCTGTGTTGGCCAACGTAGGTGGCATCATTGAACTGCATCTTATAGTCGCCCATCTTCAGGCCCTGCGTAAAATCGCCGAAGTCGGCCTCAAAGCCTAAGCGCGAGGACGCCATCACCTGCACATCGTCATAGTAGACAGCATAGGTGGCCAGGCCGTCATTGTTTTCTACCATCACATTGAGCCGACCGTTGTGCGAACTCAGATTAGCCGTCTGTGCCATCGCTACAGCGCTGGTCAGCAGGAACATTACGAATAGTTTCTTTCTCATTTTAATGAATGTTTAGGGTTTTGTGTGCAAAGATAATAAAAAATATAAGAAACTGTTGATATTTTCGGAATATTTTTGTATCTTTGCGCACAAGTTTTACTCATTAACTAACATTTATGAATACCAAGAAACTAATATTAATCAGTACCGTGGCGGGGGCATGGCTCGCCTCACCAATTCAAGCCCAGACATCGAGAGCAGAACTACTAGCCCATCTAGACCTGGCTACAGGCAATTATTGTAACTATCCGAATCCCTCTGGCAACGTAACACCGGCACCTGCGGGTTATGAGGCTTTCTACGTCAGTCACTATGGGCGGCACGGAGCCCGCTATATGACCGACGACAAGCCCTACAAGTATATCATCGGGAAGATGGACACCGCCCAAACCCGAGGCTGGCTCACCGACTTCGGCAAGGAGGCGCTGGTGAGACTGAAACTGGCTGCCGACAATGCGTACCATCGCGACGGCGACCTGACACAGCTGGGAGGCAGGCAACACCGTGCCATTGCCCACCGACTGTGCCGGAACTATCCCGAACTGCTGATGCAGCCCGTTCATGTGAAAGCAAACTCATCAACCGTCAGACGCTGCATGCTCTCAATGGCGAACTTCTGTCAGGAACTGATGACGATGAACCCCCGACTCGAGATCACGATGGATGCCAGCGAGCACGACATGTACTATATCATCCCCAACGACAGCATCGAGATTCCGAAATCGGAAACCGATGATGCGCTCTATGAGAAGCTGGACAAATTCCGTCATGAGAAACTGAACGGGCGCCACCAGATAGAGCTGCTGTTCAAGGATCCGAAGGCGGTGGAAGGCTGGATTGACGGCTATCAGTTTGCCGACGGCCTCTGGAACATTGCCAGCGACATGGCTTGTCTGCCGGAACTGGGATGGTCGTTCAACGACCTTTTTACGGAAGATGAGCTCATCGACGGTTTCCGTGTGTATAACGCCAGCTGGTGTCTGTGGGAAGGACTGATGCCTGGCTCGCAACATAACTACTATGCCATCTACCCGCTGCTGAAGAACTTCCTCGACGAGGCCGACCTGATGATTGCCTCGGGAGAGAAGGGCGTACGCCTGCGCTTCGGACACGACAGCGTGGTGCTGCCCTTCTCATTCATCCTCGGTGTGAAGGAAGCCATCGGCGGCACCGACGATATGGAAGACCTGCACAACCACTTTGCTATCTTCCGGCTGATTCCGATGGCGGGCAACGTACAGCTCATCTTCTTCCGCAAACAAGGTTCCGACGATATCCTCGTGAAGTTCCTGATGAACGAGAACGAGACATCTGTCCCCATCAAGACCGACTGCTACCCCTTCTACCACTGGAAGGATGTGAGGGCCTATTATCGCAAGATGCTGAAAGAGGCAAACATTACTTACAAAACAAAAATTGAAAAAAATGAAGATGATTAACAGAAGACAGCTGATAGTAGTACTCACTATTCACTTTTCGCTATTCACTTGCGTTGCGCTGGCCCAAACATCTAAGAAAGAGATCTTCAAGGATATCTACCGCACGGGCTCCAACTATTTTGCCTATCCCGGTCCCTCGGACAAGAAGCTCACCAAGGCTCCCGATGGGTATAAACCGTTCTATATCAGTCATTATGGCCGACATGGCTCGCGCTACATGTCAAACAACAAGTACTACGTGACGGCCATCAACAAGCTCGACAGCGCTGCACAGTACGGCATTCTCACGGCTAAGGGAAAAGATGTTCTCGAAAAGCTGCGTATAGGCTATGCCGATGCCTGGCATCGCGACGGTGACCTGTCGAAACTGGGTGCCAAGCAGCATCGCGACATAGCCCACCGTATGTACAAGCGGTTCCCAGAACTGCTGTCGCAACCCATCAAGATTGATGCCAGATCGTCAACCGTCAGGCGGTGCATGCTGTCGATGTTCAGCTTCTGTCAGGAACTGCAGGCACTAAACCCCGAACTCGACATCGCCCTGGAAGCCAGCAAGCACGACTGGAAGTGGGTGGTTGAAGATCTGAGCATCAAACCCCAGGAGACGCCAGAGAGCGAGAAATACGAGCAGCAGCGCTCAGCAATCTTCGAAAGTGCCCACAACCCCACCCGGCTGATGGCATCGCTCTTTACCAACACCGCCAAAGCAGCAGAGTTTATCAACGGCCGCGACCTGATGGAGGCGCTCTACAATGTGGCAGAGGACTTGCAGAATGTGCCCGAACTGAACATTGAACTGATTGACGTGTTCACCAAGGACGAACTGTTTAATATGTGGACAGGCTATAATGCCGGCTGGCTGCTGAACACCGGACTGGTGCCTGGTTGCACACCTTATTATATGCAACAGCAGGAAGTGCTCGACAGTATCGTGAGTACGGCTGACAGGGCTATCGCAAAAGGCGAGCCCACCGCCACACTCCGATTCAGCCACGACAGCAGCGTACTGCCACTGGCTTATCTGCTGGGGCTGAAAGAGGCCAGAAGCGGGAACCCCGACATGAAGAATCTCTACAAGTACATCTCTATCGATAAGATCATTCCGATGGCAGCCAATATCCAGATGATATTCTATCGCAAGGAAGGATCGGACGATGTGCTCGTGAAGTTCCTGCTCAATGAGAACGAGACGACACTTCCCAACGTGAAGACCGACTGCGCGCCTTACTACCATTGGCGCGATGTGAGAGATTTCTACCGTCAGAAGTAATCATCTATAAACTAAAAACGTAAATATGAAAATAGCAATAGACTTAGGAGGCACCAACATGCGTGTGGGCCTCACCGACGGGGCAATGGTCGTTAATACGGTCATTGAGCCCTGCCCTGCGAAAGAGACTGAAGACATCGTGCTCAACCAGTTGAAACGGCAGATAGCCCAACTGATGCGGGCAGAAGTGACGGGCATCGGCGTAGGAGTGCCATCGGTGGTCGACTGCCAGCAAGGCATCGTCTACAACGTGGCCAACATTCCGGCGTGGAAGGAAGTGCACCTGAAGGAGATCCTGGAAAAGGAATTCGGTGTACCAGTAGCCGTGAACAACGACGCCAACTGCTTTGCCCTGGGTGCGTGGCGCTATGGTGAAGGTCAGGGTACCAACGACATGGTTGGACTGACCATGGGCACAGGCATCGGATCAGGTATCATCATTGGCGGCAAACTGTATAACGGCGTGAATACCGGAGCGGGCGAAATCGGTTCGCTGCCTTTCAAAGATGCTGATTATGAGTTCTACTGCAGCAGCCGATTCTTCAGTCAGCTTCATGGCGACACGGGAGCCAACTTCGGCAAGCGTGCCCAAGCTGGTGATGCGGAGGCCATAGCCGTGTGGAATGAATTCGGACAGAACGTAGGCGAACTCATCAAGGCTGTACTCTTCACCTATGCCCCCGAGGCTATCATCATCGGTGGCGGTATCGCCAGTGCCTTCCCGCTGTTCGAGGCGCCGATGAGGAAAGCACTCGAATCATTCCCCTACCCTGAGAATGTGGCAGCTACGCGTATAGAACCATCAACACTACCCAATGCGGCCATGCTTGGTGCTGCCGCACTAATTGATAATGGATAATTGACAATTGAGAATTATGAAATGTAGAAATATAATAGCCGGGGTGATGCTCGTTGGAGCATTGACGGCATGTACGGAGAAAACAACGCAGAAGATGGAATGGCAGTTGCAAGTTGGCGACAAATGGATACCCGCTCAGGTGCCCTCAACCCTGATGGGTGTGCTGACAGCCAACGGTATCGAACCTGAGGCGCTGACAGCCGAAGACTATGCCGAGATAGACAAGCAGCAGTTTGAGAAGAGTTGGAAATACCGTGCCACATTCAATATGCCAGACTTGAAAGAAGGCGAACATGCATTGCTCGATTTCGACGGTATCTGCTATCGCGCTAACGTATGGCTCAACGGTCAGCAGATTGCCGACAGTCAGGAGATGGCAGGCTCATTCCGTCAGTTTGAGTATGACGTCACCAAACAGATTGCCAACGACAATGAACTCACCGTCGAGTTGTTCCGTGCCCAACCCGGAGAGCCCAATATCGGTTTTGCCGACTGGAACCCGCGTCCTGCCGACGAGAGTATGGGTATCTACCGCGAGGTCAGAATAAAGACCTGCGGCAACGTGGCCATATCGCATTCGGCCGTCCGTTCGAGGGTAAACACCGAGACGCTCAACGAGGCATGGCTCACCATAGCCACCGAATTGAAGAATCTTTCGGACCAACCCGTTGAAGGTGTGATACAAGGCACAGCCGACGGGCATCCGTTCAGTTTCCCCGTAACGCTCGCAGCAGGGGAAAAGCGCCGTTTTGCTGCCCCCTCAGAGATTCATGTCGACAAGCCCCGCCTCTGGTGGTGCCACAACATGGGCAAGCCCGAGCTCTGCGACCTGCATGTAGAGTTTGTGGAGGGAGGCAAGGTGTCGGATAGTGAGAATGTGCATTTCGGTATCCGTGAGATTCACAGCTACCTGACCGACGAGGGCTATCGCGGTTTCATCCTTAACGGCAAGAAGGTGCTGATACGCGGTGCCGGATGGACAGACGATATCTACCTGCGCGACACACCTGAGACCAACCGACTGCAGCTGGAGTATGTTCGTGACATGAACATGAACACAGTACGACTGGAGGGTTTCTGGGGCACCTCGCAGAACCTCTATGACCTCTGCGACGAGATGGGACTCTTTATCCTCGTGGGCTGGAGTTGCCACTGGGAATGGGAGGATTATCTTGGAACACCCTGCGATGAGCTCTATGGCGGCATCCTCAGCGAGGAGAACATCGCCCTGATCGCCCAGTCGTTTGAGGACCAGGTGATGTGGCTGCGCTACCACCCCTCTATCATCGGTTGGTTTGTAGGTAGCGACATGCTGCCCAAACCCGAACTGGAGAAGTGCTATCAGGCATTCCTGAGCAAGGAGGACGACCGCGACTACCTGATCTCTGCCAAGGATCAGAAGAGTGAGATCTCCGGCCCGTCAGGTACCAAGATGGCCGGTCCTTACGAGTATGTGGATCCTGCTTACTGGTATCTGCCCGAGGCGCCTGGCGGAGCATTCGGATTCAACACCGAAACAGGCATCGGTGCACAGTTGCCGGTGAAAGAGTCTTTGGAGAAGATGTTAGGCAAGCAGCTCTGGCCCATCGATGATCGCTGGAATCCATTCTGCACCGTATCGGCATCAGACATGAACTCGCTCAAGCAGCTCAACGAAGTGATACACAACCGTTTTGGCGATGCCAAGGATATCGACGAATATCTGTATCGTGCCGATATGCTGAACTACGAGAGCACCAAGGCTATGTTCGAGTCGTTCCGTGCCCGTTGGCCTCACACCACAGGTATTATCCAATGGATGCTGAACGGTGCACGTCCAGGCATCTATTGGCAGCTGTACGACTACTACAAACAGCCTAACGCAGCCTACTACGGTGTGAAGAAAGCCAATGCCCCCGTGCAACTCATATACGACTATTACAAAAAGGCGGTCTTCGCCGTTAACGAGACGTTAGAGCCTGCCAACCTGAAGGCTTCGATGAAACTGTTGAAAGGCGGTAATACCACTCAGGATACCAAGCAGATAGAGATAGCCGCAGGTACAGCAGTCAAGGTGTTCGACATCGACACAGCTGGCACACCGGCAGCCTTCCTATTCCTCAAGCTTGAAGATGGCAATGAGGCCGAGATAACCACCAACGAATACTTTATACCTGCGGGCAAGGATACCTACGACTGGAGCAAAACCACGTGGGTAAACACCCCCATCACCCAATACACCTCGTATGACATGCTCGATGACATGTGCGCAAAGACGAATAAACTGAATGTCGAGAAGACCGATGGCGGCTATAAGGTAACGGTAAGCAACCCCACCGACAAGGTTGCCTTCATGGTTCGCCTTAAAGCCAAGGACCAGCAAGGACAACTAATTTGTCCCGCCTACTGGAGCGACAACTACTTCTCGCTGGCTCCCGGCGACAGTCGCACCGTTACCTGCCGGATGCCCTCACTTCCCACAGACACGCAGGTAAATATATCTGTTGAGTAATTTTTTAGGTCGTTAACAAAGAAATATTCCGAAACAGTCGATTGTTTCGGAATATTTTTGTATCTTTGCACGCACATTTTCAAATTGATTAATTATTATTCATTATGAACGACAACAAAGTTATGAACATGGCAGCGGATAATATCCGTATCCTTGCTGCCTCGATGGTTGAAAAGGCTAAGTCGGGACACCCCGGCGGCGCTATGGGTGGTGCAGACTTCATCAACACCCTCTACAGTGAGTTCTTAGTGTATGACCCCGAGAATCCCGCATGGGAGGGTCGCGACCGTTTCTTCCTCGATCCCGGACACATGGCTCCGATGCTCTACAGCCAACTCGCCCTCATCGGCAAGTATTCCTTAGAGGATCTGAAGAACCTGCGTCAGTGGGGTTCGGTGACACCTGGTCACCCCGAGCGCGAGATTGAGCGTGGTATTGAGAACACCTCAGGTCCTCTCGGACAGGGTCATTGTTTCGCCGTTGGTGCTGCCATCGCAGCCAAGTTCCTGAAGGCTCGTCTGGGCAACGTGATGAACCAGACCATCTATGCCTACATCTCTGACGGTGGCGTGCAGGAGGAGATTTCGCAGGGTGCTGGCCGTATTGCCGGTAACCTGGGTCTTGACAACCTGATCATGTTCTATGACGCTAACGATATCCAGCTCAGTACCCGTACCGAGGTGGTGACCTGCGAGGACACCGCCAAGAAGTATGAGGCTTGGGGCTGGTATGTTCAGAAGATCGACGGCAACGATGTGGATCAGATCCGCGAGGCTATCAAGAAGGCACAGGCTGAAAAAGAGCGTCCAAGTCTGATTATCGGTCATTGTGTGATGGGTAAGGGTGCCCGTAAGGCTGACAACAGTTCCTACGAGAGCAACTGCGCTACCCACGGTGCGCCTCTCGGTGGCGACGCCTACATCAACACGATGAAGAACCTGGGTGCCGATCCAGAGAATCCCTTCCAGATTTTCCCAGAGGTGCAGGAACTCTATGCAAAGCGTGCTGAGGAGCTGAAGAAGATCTGCGCTGAGCGCTATGCCGAGAAGGCTGAGTGGGCCAAGGGTCATCCCGTACAGGCCAAGCAGCTCGAGGAGTGGTTCAGCGGCAAGGCTCCCGTCATCGACTGGAGCAAGGTAGAGCAGAAGGCTGGTTCAGCTACCCGTAGCGCTTCAGCTGCCGTTCTGGGTCAGCTGGCTGAGCAGGTGCCCAACATGATCTGTGCTTCTGCCGACCTGAGCAACTCTGATAATACCAACGGCTTCCTGAAGAAGACGCACGACCTCGTGAAGGGTGACTTCAGCGGTGCATTCTTCCAGGCTGGTGTAGCTGAGCTCACGATGGCTTGCTGCTGTATCGGTATGGCGCTGCACGGTGGTGTGATCCCTGCTTGCGGTACCTTCTTCGTATTCTCTGACTATATGAAACCCGCCGTTCGTATGGCTGCCCTGATGGAGCTGCCTGTGAAGTTCATCTGGACACACGACGCCTTCCGCGTTGGTGAGGATGGTCCTACCCACGAGCCCGTTGAGCAGGAGGCACAGATCCGTCTGATGGAGAAGCTGAAGAACCACCACGGCAAGAACTCCGTATTGGTAGTTCGTCCTGCCGATGCTGAGGAGACCACCGTCTGCTGGCGCATGGCTATGGAGAACGTCGACACCCCGACCGCTCTGATTTTCTCTCGTCAGAACATCGAGATGCTGCCTGAGGGCAATGACTACACACAGGCTACCAAGGGTGCTTACGTAGTAGCAGGCTCTGATGCTGACTATGACGTGATTCTGCTTGCCTCTGGTTCTGAGGTTTCTACGCTCGAGGCTGGTGCCAAGCTGCTCGCTGCCGATGGCATCAAGACACGTGTCGTGAGCGTTCCTTCTGAGGGTCTGTTCCGCAGCCAGTCGAAGGAGTATCAGCAGAGTGTGCTGCCCGCTGGCAAGAAGAAGTTCGGTCTGACCGCTGGTCTGCCCGTGAACCTCGAAGGTCTGGTAGGTGCTGACGGTACCGTCTGGGGTCTCGAGAGCTTCGGATTCTCAGCTCCTTACAAGGTGCTCGACGAGAAGCTCGGCTTCACCGGTGAGAACGTTTACAAGCAAGTCAAAGCCCTGTTGGCATAATTTGAAGTTAAATGGAAGTAAAGACAGTAGGAGTGGCCTGCGACCATGCAGGCTACCCTTTGAAAAAGTTCGTACTCGAGTATCTCGAGGAGAAGGGCTACCCCTATAAGGACTATGGTACCTGGAGCGACGCCTCAGTTGACTATCCTGATTTCGGCCATGCCTTGGCTGAGGGTATTGAGAGCGGTGAGGTGTATCCCGGTATCGCCATCTGCGGTTCTGGCGAAGGCATCAGCATCACGCTGAACAAGCACCAGCAGGTGCGCGCCGGCCTGTGCTGGATTCCTGAGATAGCCCATCTGATTCGCCAGCATAACGATGCCAATGTGCTCGTGATGCCCGGACGTTTCATCGACAACAATATGGCCCGTAAGATTATGGACGAGTTCTTCACCGCCACCTTCGAAGGCGGGCGCCATCAGAAACGCGTCGACAAGATTGCGATTAAGCAAGAGAAATGAGAGCTCGCTCGCATTTCCGAGCGTGAGCAATCTCGACCGTAGGTCAAGATCCCATGTAAATAAATAAATCCCTGGCGGTCAGCCAGGGATTTATTATTGTACCTCAAAGTTCTTCACCCACTCTTTCAGTTCGATGACCGCATCCTCGTGTTCCGGATAGTAGCGCAGAATGATGGTCACCAGGCGAGTTGAGTCTTCCATCACTTTGGCATAGTATTCCCAATCATCATCGAAACCGCTGAGGATGGAATAACGGTCGGTGACCTCGATGAGCTCGGCACCCATACCCATCAACCGCTGGCCGGGACTGCGCATCATACTGTCGACAAGCTCCGACATCACAGATACCGACACATCGTCCATCATAAACAACTCCTGCGACCCTGCCGTCTCAGGCAATTCCTGATGAACGAGATACGAGGGGTAATTGATGTTAAACCCCAGACGCTCGCTGTAATATTTCAACAAGGTGAACTGTCCCATACGTATCGACACGCTGTCGGCACTCGTCAGTTCACTCACATAGGCCTTGGGCTGCTGACGACTGTTACATCCACCCAACACCCCTATAACGACGATGGCCAAAAACAAGAAACTGCTACGCTTCATACAAAAAATACGCTGTTTTCAGCCACAAAGATACAAAAAAGAAGGCAATTAACTATCAAAAATCATAAAATTCAAAAAAAAATGGGGAAATATTTTTGTAATCGACTGAAAATTAGTAACTTTGCAGTCCAAAATTGAGAAAAAACAGATATTCACATTATTAATATATAGAAAAAGACAGATATGACAAAGGCAGAAATCATCAACAAAATTGCTGAAGAGACAGGTATTGCCAAGAAGGACGTGGCCGCTACAGTTGAGGCCTTTATGGAAGAAATCCGTGTAAGCCTGGCGGATAACAAGGAGAATGTATACCTGCGCGGATTCGGTACCTTTACTGTGAAGCATCGTGCAGCCAAGACGGCCCGTAACATCTCCAAGAACACCACACTGGTTATCGATGCCCATGACTTCCCCGCATTCAAGCCATCCAGAAGTTTCATTGAGAAGATGAAGAATTAATCAGATTTTTAACAATAAACATTTTAGTATTATGCCAAACGGAAAGAAGAAGAAGGGCCACAAGATGGCTACTCACAAGCGTAAGAAGAGACTGCGCAAGAATCGTCATAAGAGCAAGTAACCACTGATTACTGCTCACGACGGTCAGACGTAGCAAAAGAAATGAAAGGAGTGTGTCAGCAAATCCAACAAGGATTGCGACACACCCTTTTGAGTTAAAACCCATTATCAAGACAAGCAAAAGACAATGACAAGTGAAGTTATCATTGATGTGCAACCGAAGGACATCTCGATTGCGCTGCTCGAAGACAAGACGCTGGTGGAATACCAGAAGGAGCAGCGGTCGGCTTCGTTCTCCGTGGGCAACATCTATGTGGCAAAGGTGAAAAAACTGATGCCCGGACTGAACGCCTGTTTTGTGGATGTCGGCGCGGAGCGTGTCGCGTTCCTGCATTATCTTGACCTGGGCTCTCAATTCTGCTCTTATGAAAAATACCTGAAACAGGTAACAAGCGACCGCAAGAAACTCTACCCGATCCAGAAAGCCACCATCCAGCCGACACTGCCCAAGGACGGCAGCATCGCCAATGCGCTGAAGGTGGGACAGGAGATCATGGTACAGATTGTCAAGGAACCTATCAACACGAAGGGTCCCCGTCTGACATGCGAACTCAGCTTCGCAGGACGGTATCTCGTGCTGATGCCCTTCGACAACACCGTATCCGTATCGACGAAGATCAAGAAAGGTGAAGAAAGGAGTCGTCTGAAACAACTCATCCAGAGTATCAAACCCAAGAACTTCGGCGTAATTGTACGAACCGTAGCTGAAGGCAAGCGGGCTGCAGAACTGGATGCTGAGTTGAAAATCCTACTCAAGCGCTGGGAAGACGCTATTACAAAGGTACAGAAGACCGTAGAAAGGCCTGTACTCTGTTTTGAGGAACAAAGCCGCGCCGTTGCCTTGTTGCGCGACTTGTTCAATCCCACCTACGACAGCATTCA
>JAFZCU010000219.1 GCA_017556145.1 Prevotella sp.
ACGGCATCGCTGCCGTCAGAAGTCAGGCGGACGGGCATCTGCACACCGCCGGTATTATGTACGCTGATGCGGTCGGCTGAGCTGATGCCGTAGAATGTCACGTGGTCTTCATCCACACGGTAGCGGGTCTCTGGCTTCACGGCGTTGATGCCCGTGGCGATACCCTTGTAGGTGAATCGCACGACATCCGACTTGTCAAACTCCTGCTTGGTGTCCTGCACGGAGATTATCATCTTGTTGGCTGTCATCTGGATGCGGGGCATCGTGTAGAGTTCCACCTCCGAAGTCGTGCCGTCGGCATGGTGCAGCACCAGCGTCGGCGTCTGTGCTTTCATGGCGGCGGGCAGCATCAGTGCCGCCATCACCAGGACAAGTAATTTCTTTTTCATGCTATTATTTGTTATATGATTGTTTGATGGATATTATACGGCCTGATTACAAGCTTTACCGCATGAGTATCTTCCTGTTGCCCTGAATGACAATGCCCTTCTGCGATGTGGTGATGCGTCGGCCTTGGAGATTGTAGAGAGGTGCCGTCCGGCTGTCTGTGTCGGCGGCCGTAGCGGTGATGGCAGAGGGATCGTTGCCTTCGTAGGGCTCATACTTGCCGCCCGTGAAGTGATAGGGTGTCCAACCCTTGGCATTGGCGGTTGCGGCGTGGCTGGTGTAGAACTCATTGCCCTCGTCGTCGGCCTCATCGGTATTGTAAATGTAGAGCTCTCCGTTCTGCGCGTTCGGCAGCGAGGCTATCAGCTCATCCATGGCCGTGGCCTTGAGCTGGTTTATCATGAGCGAGAGACTGTAGAGGGGGGCGCTGGGCGAACACTTGACCGAGGTCAGCTGGTTGCGCTGGGTGTAGAGAATATAGAGCTCTGTGCATTTGCTGGCATCGAGCGTGGTGAGGCGGTTGCGGTAGCTGTAGAGTTGTTCGAGTTTGGTGCATTTCGACACGTCGAGCGAACTGAGCTGGTTAATCGCGCATCCGAGATAGGTGAGCAAGGGGCATTTTGTCGGGTCGAGCTTTGCGATTTGGTTATTTGAGCAGTCCAGCTTGATGAGCTTGGTGCAATTCGTCGGGTCGAGTGCGGTGAGTTGGTTTTCCCAGCAGTAGAGCAATATGAGCTCAGGACATTTCGTCACGTCAAGCTTCGTCAGATTGTTATTGTTGCATTCTAGATCCGTGAGATTCGTGCATTTTGTCGGGTCGAGTGCGGTGAGCTGGTTATCCCAGCAGTAGAGCAATATGAGCTCAGGGCATTTCGTCACGTCGAGCTTTGCAATCTGGTTATTCGCGCAGTCCAGTTTGACGAGCTTGTTGCATTTCGTCACGTCGAGCGCAGCGAGCTGGTTCTGCCAGCAGTAGAGCGTGTCGAGTCCGGTGCACTGGGTCACGTCAAGGGCAGCGATCTGGTTTTCCGAGCAGAAGAGACTGGTGAGTTCAGAGCACTTTGTCACGTCGAGCTTTGCGATTTGGTTATTCGAGCAGACCAGATAGTCGAGCTTGGTGCACTGGGTCACGTCTAAGGCTGCGAGCTGATTACCCCAGCAGCCGAGGTATGTCAGTTCGGGGCATTTGGTCGGGTCAAGTTTTGCGATTTGATTTTCCGAGCAGTCCAGCTTGATGAGCGTGTTGCATTTCGTCACGTCGAGCGCAGCGAGCTGGTTCTGCCAGCAGTAGAGCGTGTCGAGTCCGGTACACATGGTCACGTCGAGGCTGGTAAGCTGGTTTTGCGAGCAACTCACATGGCTGAGCGAGGTAGTGGCGGGCAGCTTTAGGCTCGTGAGCTGGTTCTGGAAGCAGGTGAATATTTCCAGTCCGGTCAGCTGGCTGGCATCGAGCGAGGTGAGCTGGTTCACGTTGCAGTAAAATCTGGTGAGCGTGGCCGTGGCGGGCAGCTTCAACTCAGTCAGCGCATTGTTTTCGCAGTCTAACTCTGTCAGTCCGGTACATCCTGAGACATCGAGACTGGTGAGTTTGTTGTTCCAGCAGCCCATAATCTGGAGGGCATTGGTCTGTGGGAGCTTCAGACTGGTGAGCTCGTTGTGCGTACACCAGAACTGCTGCAGCCCAATGCATCCTGAGGCGTCGAGCTCCTTGAGCTTGTTGCCCCAGCAGTCGAGATAGACGAGTTTGTCAGTGCTGGGGAGTTTCAGGCTCGTGAGCTGGTTCGAGTAGCAGGTGAGCTTTTGCATGTTTGTGCATTGCGAGACATCAAGTGCGGTCAGCTGGTTGTTTCTGCAGTAGAGTATCTCCAGTGCTGTGCATCCCTCGATGTTCAGGCTCTTCAGCTGGTTCTCCCAGCACGCCACACCCCAGAGCTTCAAGTTCTTCGACAGGTCGAGGCTTGTCAGCTTGTTCTGTTGGCAGTTCAGCACCCCCAGCTCGGTGAAGTTGCTGATGCCCGTCAGGTCGCTGATTTCCATTTTGCTGACGGAGATGTTCGTCACCTGCGCTATCTCCTCGTCGCTGAGCCATCCGTCCTGGTCGGTGTCGAAGTTGGCAGAGACATAGCTACGGAACGTTGCGTCGGGGAAGTTCGTCTCGTTGATTTCCACGTTGGCCTGCGCCTCAGTCACCGTCATCAGACAGAACAGTCCGGCGCCCAACATCTTTGCAAATGGGTAAAAAGTTTGTTTCATCTTAAATTGTTTTTAGTTGTATTATTGTCGAAATGATGGCGTAAAATTACGGAAAAAATCGCAAATTACCATCAGCTAAGAGGCACTTTTTGATGAACTGGCCGAAATTAAGGACGAACTCGGGGTGCAAAAACGTATTTTCTACCTTTTCTTGTATTTCAGATACTGCGTAAATTCTTCGATGGCGTCATTGAAGGCCTTCTGGTCGAAGGCAACGTGATTCATTTCCACGACAATGGCAATCATCATCCTGAGAAACCGGTGTACGGATTCATAGCAGGCCCAGTCAACGATCACATGACCGATGATCTCTGCCGACGTCAGCGTGGGCAATATGCGCTTGATGTAGCTTTGGGGCAGGGCCACAAAGCGGTAGAGCGTGATCTCCACCTCACAGTAGCCCCGCGCACAATATTGCTTCAAGTCGCGCATGATGGTCAGGTAGAGATACCTGTCATCATTGCTTTGCGTCGTGTTCCAGTTCAATTTGTTCATATGCTTCCTCCTCAATGAAGTTCAGGTCATGATAGTCTTTCATCTGCGTTTCGAAGCTGATATCCTCGAATGCATAGTGATTGGAGCGATAGACGGTCAGCACGACAATCTCCCGCGCCATGAACATCTCCCTGCAGATCTCACGGAACGTCTCTGCCATCTCCTCGCTCTGTCGGATGGCAAACTCCGACGACTTGGACACGCCGAGCGCGATATCACCCGTTACCAGGTGCAGATAGTCGCCCACCTCCAGATTCAGACTGGGCTTCTTGGCAAAGCCGACAGGCTTGTATCTGAACACCGGATAGAGCGCACTCTTCTGGTCAAAACCTCCGGTCATCTGATAGTTGCCCTCAGGTATGCAGCAGTTCTGCTTATACTGCAGCCCGGTGCCGTCAGCCAGCTCGAGCGTCAGGCACTGGAAGCCGAACCTTGGGATCGACAGACGCCCATGCGTGACCGACCGGTTGGCCGATATTCGTTTCAGATTCATCTCAATCATAGCAGTTCTCTTTTTGTTTTCTTGTACCGGTCAGAATTGATTTTCGTGATGGCCTTGTCCTTGGTCCAGCGGTAGATGATCATCTTCACCTTCGAGCGTACCCCCAGCTTCATGCATTGCTCAATCACGTCGTTCTTCGTGAATTCATTCTCAAGCGACTCAAAGAGGCCCTGATGGTGGTTGGTTTCCACCTCTGCTTCATTCTGCAGCTTGTTGTATTTCACGCCGAACATCTTAAGGCTCTCCTCGAGGTCGCGGTCCATAAACCACGTGATGAATTTCTTGATCACCTGCCTCTCTTGATCCCTCACCTGACTCCAGCAGCAGGTGCAGAGCATGGCCAGTCGGAAGCCCTTCACGGCGCAGCGCCGGCGAAACGTGTCGGCGGCATAGTCATTGGCCAGCGAGGCTGTCAGTCGTGTCTTTTCCAGCCAGGCCTTGATGGTTGGCTCCACCCATTTCATGTCGATCATGGTCTTCTCTTTCAAGTTGAAGCGCCACTTCACGTTCTTGTCATAGTTGGCTGAGCTCGTATTATACAGATGCACCTCCTCGCTCGTCATCTCCACCGGTTCGCAGTACGTGTTGCGGTCGCACCGCTCTACAAACCGCTCAATCACCTCCAGCTGCTTCTTCGTGAGCGGTTTCCAGGGCTGGAACGCCGCAAACTGCTGGTTCTCGATTTCGCAGATTGAGACACGCGTCACCATACCGTCCTCCACATTCGAGTAATATTTCTTCACGGCCCCGGGGGTGCCCGTCAGCAGGATGTTGTAGTACACCTTCACCTTACCCTTGAACGTGCCTGTCGACTTGAAGCTCTGGCCGTATTCGCAGTTGTCCCACGCCATGCGGAACAGGTCGCTCTTGTCGGCACCGCCCGATGAGGAGCCCTTCCTGAAGGTGTCCACCTCCTCGGCATACGTGAACATGTGGTAGCCGCGGTTGTCGCGCATCTTCTCTAAGAACTCCGGCAGCGAGTTGATGGCGGGCATGATCCTCACCATCACGTGCGGCAGCTCCTTGCCCCGCTCGTCGTCGGCCTTGGTGTTCTGGTCCACCAGCCACAGCTGCTCGCGCAGGTCGTTCATCTCATCCCTCAGTCTGATCTTGTTCATCAGTATCTCCACCAGTTTCCTGGCAAAGCTCTTACCGCCCGAGGGGGGTGCCCAGATGCATGAGAAGAAGGTGGTGCTCTGTTCCGACTGGTCGATATAGGTGGCCCTCACATAGCTGGTCAGCGTACCCATCACCGGCAGCAGCGCCACGATGGTAGGATACACGAAGTCCTTCGGACAGATGGAGCAGAACTCCCTGAATATCGGCGGCAGCGGGGACATGGGTGGCTTCTCTGCCACTTCCGAGTTCATGTAGGCCAGCACAGCCTTGTCCTTCTTCGTCACGATATAGCCGCGTTTCTTCATCCAGATATAGAAGTCCTTCGGCAGGTGCGTGGTGTTGTTGGTCTTGCAGATCGACGTGCATTGCGACCAGCGCTTCTCGGGTGTACCCTCGCACAGGGGCAGCACGGCCAGCACAATCCGGGGGTCGTTGTCACAGATGTTGCGGAAGTTCTTCACCAGGTCGTTGTAGAAGGCATGACGCTGCCCCTCCTCAGGCACCCCGCCCAGGTCGATCACGTATTCCTCAGCGATTTCCGCCACCCGTTTGCCGTGATATTCAAAGTTGCGCATCTTGTCGGTAATCTCGGGCAGATCACGGGGAGGCAGATCATGGGGACAGGTCGCTTGATCCTGCCGACCCGTCGGCAGATCATGGACCTGTCCCCATGATCCCCGTGATCCGGCGGCGCCCTCCGGCAATATCGGGAACCCCTCTGCCTCTGCCTCCCACATCGCGGGATCCTCATAGATAATCCAGTCCCTCTTCACCATAAACGAGCAGCGCGACAGGTCGTTCACCACCGTATCATTGCGGCCGTAGTCCGCCAGCCTGAAGTACTCGCCAAACCACTCTATATGCTCCTTGAGCGTGGTAAACTGCATGGTGCACTTGGCGATGATGCGCAGCCCGTTCGAGGGTGTCTCGTGCACCAGCGAGATGCCCCAGTACTTCAGAGGGCCCTTCTCGCGGGTGGCATCGGTGATGTCGAGCTTATCAAACTTCGCCTGCATCTTCTCCACCATCAGGTCCTGCCAGATCTCGCGGGCAGGTATCCTGGCGTGGTCGATGTCGATCATAAAAAACTGGGTGGGCGTGAGCGATTCCTGCTCACGCTTCCCCTTATCGTTAAAGCCACAGTAGAAAGCCACCGGCAACTGGTATTTGTTGGCCTCATAGGCCTCCTTGTCGCCCCGGGCGTCTGCCTCCCTGGCGGCATCACAGTACATAATGACCTGCCGGTCGCTTGTTATCGTGTCGAACTTTGCCTTATCAAGCGGCTTGGTAGTCTTGTCAAGCCTTGTTCGTGCATATCTGAAAATACTCATAATGCCAATTCATTTAGATTTTTGTAGCATTCAAGGATAATCGTTTTATACGCCTTGCATACCTCCTCACGACTACCTTTCTGAATGCTGATCACAATGCGCACCAGGTTCTTCGAGAGATAGATGGCATGGCGGTCGCCGTCAACCATCTTTTTCAGGTTCGCCGGTTTGGCTCCTTCCTGATAGGGCTTCACCACAATCATGCCGGTGCGGGCCAGTTTGAACGAGCCCCGGTAGGTCACACCCACCTCCAGCTTCATGTCCTTCTCCATTGTGTAGTCAGGCAATTCAATCATTGCCAGCTCTTTCTCCTTATCCATTTTCGTGAGTTTTTAAGTTGATTAATACTGTCGTGCTACCCTGAAACGTTCGTCCCTGATGTAGCCATAGAGGGTGTTGTAATACTTGCCGTCGCGAGAGTCCACCTGCATCGTGATGCCGATGGGAATGCGCTCCTTGGTCTCGATGAGCCTGGCGATTTCCTTCACATCCCAGCTCTTGATGTTGAATTCCAACTTGGCCGACTGGGTGTAGACACCGCGATCGGTATCCTCATCCCATTCCACGATGAACGGATGGATTTCATACGCGCCGTTCTGGCCGTTGCCCGTCTTCACGGGGAGTTCCTTACAAATCTTTGCTTTTACTTCCATAAAATTAAGAATTTAAAAAATTAATACTATAGTGAATTAAAACTTGAATATGACACCATTATACTGATTCATCGCTTCCTGACGGATCTCCTTCGACATCTGGGAGTCCGACTTATATGAAAGAGCCTTCGACACATTATAAGCGCCATATTTCATAACCAGCTCTTTACGGCCTTTTGGATTGACAACAATTTTTTCCATATCGCAATTCTTTGCCGCAAAGTTAGGTTGTGTTTTCTATAGTATCAAGGAAAAATATGCAAAAAATAGCCTCTTATCCGGTGAGAATAAGAGGAATAAGAAAGAATAAGAAAGAATAAGATTTTCGGATAAGAAGAATAAGAGCGTTTATGCCTCTTTTTTGCGATTATATGGCATGGAGTCTAATTCATTGCCGATGTTGATGCACGTGTTTTTATCGTTGAGAAACTGTTGATCCCACTCTTTATAACCCTCCTTCGGCAATCTGCTGTGTTTATCCCTGATGCCATCCGTTATTTGTTTTAGAGCATTACCGCTTGCCGCATCCAGGATGCCCCAAGCCATCAGCGACTTCACAAAAGCTGTATGGGCATTACGTTTCTTCAATTGCCCGTGGTCAAAAAGCGTAATTTCTATTAAGGCCAGATCGGCATACGATCCTTTATAATACTTCTTCACCACCGCTTCTACTTTTTCCCTAACGAAATCATTCTCGAATTTAAAACATTCACAATCTTCTGAAGATTTCTTATTTGCGGTTTGGGGCGAGGCTGCCTCGTTGACCATCGCCTCCCTGACAGCCAGCAATGTCAGCAGCCGGTTGTAGATATCCTGAGGCAAAGCAGAGTAATACAGTTTGTTGGCAAACCTTATAAGATTCACCTTATAAAGAAAGAAGAGTTTCTGAGGTGCGTCTTCCAAAAGATGCTCAACATCCTCTAATTGATAATGGGCAGCTTCAAACAGCCTCAGCAAATCGCTGCCGGCAGCCTTACGGAAGAAAGAGGGCAACCATTCCCGCGTCCACCATTCCATATGGCTTTCCGAAGCCCTATACACCAAAGCATTCAGTAGAATATCACTGTGCATTCTGACCTCAGCAATCGTCGATTCGCGCATCATTCGGAACACCTTCAGGAAATCATGATAGCAATAAGCCGAAAGGTCAAGTGGAATGTATGTCAACAGATCGTCGATGCGCTGCTGCAACCGACCATTCCATGCAGTTGCCTTCTTCAACTCATCATGCAGCAGCATAAGGCCCAGACTTACACTTTGGTCGGAGATGTCCGTCAGCACCTCTGGCAGGTTAGAGGCCCAATGCTTGTTTACGTTAAGGCAACGACGAGCTACGATAGGATTGTCAAAAGGTAATTCCGTCTCAGCTATCAGCACATTAGCGACCGGATTTACATACGTGACACGAGCCCTCACATACCGCTGATTGTTCATTTTCATCCAACTACGCATAGCCGGAGCCTGGCACATCCAGACATAGCCAATTCTTTTCTTGTTGCAATTATACACAGCCACTGCATAATCATCATGAATATTAGCAACTGGATGCAAATAGATTTCATCATCGCCTAAAGCCTTTATGATCTCCTCCTTTCCTGAGCGAAGGTTCTGACTGTAAAGCTTTGCAATTTCTTTTGACAGGTCACCATACTGACTGCCCACAATAATAATCTCCTCTGAGATTTTCTTTTTCTTTTCCATAATTATAATTTTTAAGTTAGTAAATAAAAAAACTAATAATTGTTGCCATGCTTATAGTTTTTGTTTTGGTGCAAAGGTAGACAAAATCATCGATAAAACAAAATTTTCGCGTATAAATTTGGAAATAAGCGAAAAACGTCGTATCTTTCTTAAGACTCGCTTCGCTCATATAAGCGGCAGAGCCGAGCGGCCGACGATAAGAACCCTATTAACAACTTAAAATTTTAAAGCTTATGAAACCTGAAGATGTAAAGAAAGAGCAGGAGCTCAATGAGGAAGAGCTCGGCTTCGTTCTTCTGTTTGTTTTTATCTTCTGCCATAATGTTTAATTATCTATAGTTTAACTTTCTTACACATCGTTTCTGGACCCCCGTGTGTAAATTTTTAGTTTCAATTCATGATTCCGAGTGCAAATATAAGCATTTTTTCTGAAAGTTGTGCATCATCAGCGCAAAAATTTGGAAGTAAGAAAAAAACTTCGTATCTTTGCCGACGATAAGAACCCTATTAACAACTTAAAATTTTAAAGCTTATGAAACCTGAAGATGTAAAGAAAGAGCAGGAGCTCAATGAGGAAGAGCTCGACAATGTATCTGGTGGACGTGCGCCTATCGCTGAACTTGGTCCTTCGGTGATTATCGAGGATTCAGCAATTATCCGTCAAAAATAGCCTTTGTATCGGAGGGATGAAGCATTTGATATATCGAATGCTCCGTCCCTCTGATATACCGACATTCAGAATGAGTCCTCGCTCACTGAGAGTCCCCACTGAGCTCATAGTAGAAAATAAATAACTCATTGATACGCAGTCCTATGACTAAAAAGATCAGAAATTAACAAAAAAATATCGAAACAGATTCTATTGTTTGTGTTGTCGATAAAAAAACGCTTCAAAACTTGGATGTATGAAAAAACAATTATATCTTTGTACAAAATTACAAAAATTATAATAATGATAGTATGATTATGAAAAAAAAACTATTACATCTGCATTTAATGACATTTTTGATGGCCACTACTTTTAGTTTCAGTTTTGTCTCATGCGGCGGTGATGACGATGATGATAATAGTAGCGCCTCGGTGAATGACACAAGTGGAAGACCCATGGAAAATCCTGGTATGTTTGGTTTAAATGGTAAGCATTTAGTGCAGGTCTATTTGCAGACATACACCTATTATGAGAATGGTGCTCTTCTGACCATCAAAGATGATAATTACGGATATACGTACACTTTTTCAGAAGACCAGAAAATAATGGAGGCAACTCACTCATATCATAGTTATAAGAATTATAAGAACGCTATTGCTTACAATCGCCTTGGTTATATCGCGTCAATGATAACCATTTCAGAATTGGAGGATGTTGATGTTGAGCCGACAGACGCAGCTTACACTTATGATCGGGATGGACATCTGACCAATTTTGGCTCATATGATTTAAAATGGGTGAATGGCAATCTCGTTGAAATTAGTGATAAGAAATATGCGTCTGATCATGGATACACCACATATACATTATATACGCTAGAATATAGTGAAAAATATCCCAATAAATATCACCAGTTTGTAAAGCCTATGTTGGGATTTACGAAACGTTTGAATGAATATCTGGCATATATAGGTTTCTTTGGTAAAGGATCAGAATATTTCCCGATTCGAGTCAACCTTGAATCTGTTTATCTTAACGATCGGGGACAGGCTAATAATAAAACAAAAACAGTTAATTATAAGTATGAATATAACGATGACGGTACTGTTTCTGCTTGTATAGGTGATGACGGTAATTCGTCGTGTAGCTATTACTATTATAAATAATTTCAACTGAAGGCGATACCTTTCTGTGTATCAAGGGGCGGAGCATTTGATATATCGAATGCTCCGTCCCTATGATATACGAAGAGTCCCTTCTGTGCTCTTCTGTGCTTAATCAGCGAGTTTTGGACGAGATGGATCACGCTTATATTCGTATTGGTCAGCATAACGTATGCCTCCTGCGACCTGGTCGACTTCCTCATCGGATAGTTCGATAGCACCTGCCTCTACGAGTTCGTCGTGGATAGCTTTAACTTCTTTCATTTTTTCAGCGAGCAGTTGCTTCTTCTGCTCAATCTGTTCGTTTGTCAATGTTGCCATAAAGTGATAATTTTTAGGTTTAATAATAAACGCTGCAAAGATACGGAAAAAATCTCAGACCACCAAACAAAACATAAAAAAAATACTCACAGGGTGTCTGACACTTTGTGCAAATATATGCATGGTATCACGGGTATCATGGTATCACGGTATCATTGGTATCATGGTTGGATTCTGAGAATTTTTGTATTTATAAATGACATTACTTATTTAAAATTTTTATATATTATATAAAAAATAATATATTAATATATATATAAAAAATAGGGAAAAACTTCGCCGACCCTGTCGTGATACCAATGATACCGTGATACCGTGATACCCCGTGATACCGCTTAGCCGGTTTAAATGCCAATGTCGTAGCATATTACGCTAAAAGATGCCTTCGCCACTGACAGATTACTTAACTGGAAACAGACCCGAACTTAACCGTTGTCGCAAAAACACTTAACGCGTCATGGTACGATACTTAACCGAAAACATTCTGAATGCTTAAGATGTTTTGTTTTTTGGCAAAAATTTGCAATGAATTTTCTGAATTTCCGGAAATTTTGCGGAAAAGATTTGGAATATCCGGTTTTCAGTCTTAATTTTGCAGTGCTTTCTTTTCAATTAACACGTTTTATTAATTTAAATTTAACAACATGGGACAGATTAAAGTCAAAGGAAAAATGCAACGGGTTGCTTGTATCAACGACAACCGCGTTGTGGCGCGTGCCGTACGCTACAGCACCGTCAAGGCTGACGAACTGGTGACCTATGCCGCCAACTCCAGCCACATTCCGGAGTCAACGCTCCGTGCATGCACCCTCGCCATCCGCGAGGCCGTCTCTTATTTCGTACTCAACGGTCACCACGTGAACCTGGGTAAATTCGGTATTCTGGGTATCCGCTCCAAGCAGAAGTCTGCCGTGGATCCTGAGCAAGTGAAAGCCGGCTTGGTGAAGCGCGTGACCATTGGCTTCACGCCTTCTACGGAGATCAAGCAGGCCATCGCTGCCATGCGCATCCAGACTGAGGTTTAATCATTAAAAACAGTTACAACTATGAAGAAAGGTCAAATCAACATCAATTACAAAGCCCAGCGTATCGGCTTTGACGGCTCGGAGAAGCTGGTGGGCTCGGCTGACCGCTACTCAACGATCAGCTACGACGCCATCGTGGCCTATGCAGCCAAGGCGGCTGCCGTGCCAGAGTCGAGCATCACGATGGCCATGGAGGCTATCTTCGATGCCATGAACTATTTCGTATTGAACGGCCACTCGGTGCAGATACCCAACCTGGGTACGTTCTCCATCGGCGTCCGCGCCAAGTCGACCGAGAGCGAGGCCGAGTTCACCGCCAACTTCGGCAAGAACCTGAAGGGCGTGGCCATCCACTTCCTGCCCGATCCCGGACTGAAGCAGCAGATTGCCTCAACGGCCATCAGCACCTCGGTCGACGAGACGGGGTATGAGGCAAACGGCGTGGTGGCCGTCACCTCCGCACTGTTCGGCGCTGGCCAGTTCCTGTTCCCGATGAATGCCGGCCGCCCGTATGCGCTCGAAGGACTGACGCGCGCCGTGCTGAACGGTACGCGCCTCTCCGACAAGTACATCGGCAGGAACTGCGTCCGACTGACGTTCATCGACGGCCAGGGGCAGGAGCAGACCGCCATCTACCAGGGCCAGTATGTGTCGCAGTCGTACAACTCGATCGTGGTCAACCTGAAGCGCATTGCCGAGAACTTCGCCAACTTCTACTTCATCAAGAAGCTGGAACTGGTTGACGGCGACAGCAACGTGATCTTCGAGAAGACGTTTGCCGCGCCCACCGAGGAGGTGCCTGCCATCTCGGCCGTGTCGGTCGACAACAAGCCCGTATCCGTTGACGGCACGTTCCCCTTCGAGGCCGGCAAGGCCGTGCAGATACGACTGCTGGTTGCCAACATCGGCCACTACCAGACCGTGAGCATCGGCGGTACGCCCGTCAGTCCGTCGGCTGCAGGCGACGGCTATCTGGCCGTGACCTTCACCCCCTCGGCATCGGGCAACTACCCCATCGCCATCTCCGACGGTGAGCATGCTGCCGACGTCTACAACCTCTCCTTCGGTGAGGCAGGCGGCGTGTCGGTGGCTGCAGTGACCGCCAATGGCGATCCGCTCGCCAACGGCAGCACCACCAACATCATTGCCGGTGAGGACTACGTGGTGCAGATGACGGGTGCCGGACTCGGCGACCTGACCGACAGCAACTTCGTGCTGCCGCAGGGCACCACCATCGCGATCACCTCGCAGTCGAACACCCTGATCGTTGCCACCATCGGCAATGCCCAGGCAGGCGACTTCAAGGTGGTGGTCGACGAGGAAATCATCTTCGCTGCCGCCCTCGTGGCCGTCACGCCCGGCGTATCTGTCACGGGCTGGAAGCTCACCGCGAACGGCGCCACCCAGCAGTTGACGGCCGACATCACCGCCGACCCCGATACCGGCGAGTTCGGCTGCTTCCTCGTGGGTGAGGACATCGACGAGCTGCTGACCGCGAACTTCGCAGGCACTGGCTTCAGCAGTCTGTCGTACACGCCCGCTACGGGTGAGCTGACGGGTGTGGTGGATGCCGGTACGCGCTCGCTCGTCATCACCTACGACAACGTGACCATCACAACGCTCTCCGTCACCAAACCCTCAGGCGATGGAGACGACGGATTCGACAAAGACTAACAAAAAAGCCCTCTTCAGAGGGCCTTTTTTTTGCTAGAACGGTATCACCGGGTATCACGGTATCATGGTATCACGGGTATCACGATTGAATATGTTGTACCTGATTTTTGCGAGAAAAGGTAGAAAATACGTTTTTGCATCCCGAGTTCGTCCTTAATTTCGGCCAGTTCATCAAAAAACGCTTTTTCCTGATGGCTGTTTCGCGCCTTTTTCGTAAATTTGCAACACAATTAACCACATTAATTTAATGTCAGATGAAACGGATTATCTTTACATTATTAATTTTGCCCACGGTATTGACCAGTGAGGCACAAGAAAGTTTTGACGTCGACGGTGTGACCTACGTCACAACCAGTTCAACTACAGTATCTGCTACGGGCGGTGCATCCACCCTTACCTCTCTGGTAATGCCCGAGACGGTAACCTATGGGGGGAAGACTTACACGGTGACAGATATCGGCGACAATGCTTTTTCGGACTGCCCGCTTACGGAAGTGACATTGCCCTCAACGCTGCTTACTTTCGGCCGGGAACCATTCAACGGCAGCAACGGGCTGATAATTACCCTGCATGCCGTGCAGGCACCGGTATCTACCGGTTGGGGAAGAATCGCGTCTGAAAGTGAGAAATGTACCCTTCGGGTGCCGGCCATCGCTTTTGAAGAGTATTATGACAAGTGGTTTTATAATAGGTGGGGCACAAATAATTTTTTTGGAGCTATCGATTATATTGATTATGAGCCGGAGACCGTGTATGTGCATTCGGACTTCTCCTTCACCAGAGTTCCCAATACCACGCCCGACCTTCAACTGTTGATTTCGCCCAACGCAGGAAGGCTGACAGTGGATAAGGCTATGTCGTTCGGCAGCTTTTCGCAGCAAATAAATCTCAATGCTGATAACTATGAACGCGGTTTCAGCAGCATAATCTGCAAGGATAAAGTGACGGCCCAGTCTGTGGAATTGAGTGCTACACTAAGAAAAAGCAGATGGAACTTCGTTGTTTTTCCATTCGACGTAAAGGTGAGCGACATCACCACCAACAGCAAGTATCCCACCTATTTCCGGACATACGACGGCGATGCCAGGGCCAGTTACCGGATGAACGAGACCTGGGTGGATGTTCCTGCAAATGGAATGCTTCAGGCCTATCAGGGTTACATTATTTATAATAGGGCTGATGATCTTGCGGACAATGAAGACCTCATAGCAAACATACAGGCAACGGGAAACATCAGTAATATCTTCCTGGCAAGAGATGTGAACATCCCTGTGAGCCAGTATCCCAGTGAGTTTGCCCAGGACTGCAACTGGAACCTGATAGGCAATCCCTATCCCTGTTTTTATGACCTTCGCATACTTAGCATTACCAATCCTATCACAATCTATGAATACGGACGTTATTATACATTTTCGCCTCTTGACGACGCCTATGTGCTCTGTCCGTTCCAGGCTTTCTTCATTCAGGTGGAGAACGGGGTAAGCAGCCTCGATTTCCTGCAGGAAGGCCGTTCGCATTCCAGTTCTGGAAATAGCTATGCAAGGCAAATACAGTTAAACAGAGCCAAGGCAGCCAGGAATCGGGAAGTGTTGAACATCTTGCTTGAGAGTAACCAGACCGACTTCACCGATCGTACACGTATCGTGATAAACGAAGAGGCCAAGGCTGACTATGAAATCAGTCGCGACGCCACGAAATTCTTCGCTTCCGACAATAGCCTGCAACAGATATACACCATAGCAGACGGTACAGCCTACGCCATCAATGAACGTCCAAAGGGCGACGGTGTGGCCAGTATCGGCATGACGATAGCCCAGAGCGGTGAGTACACACTGAAGATGCAGACCACATCAGAGCTGCCCATCACCCTCGTTGACCATGAGACAGGCATCAGCCAGCCTTTTAATGCCGGCGACACCTATACCTTCTCTGCAATGCCAGGCGCCATTAGCGACCGATTCACGTTATTGATGGGTTATGCCACAGGCATCTACCAAGCGACGAGTGAGATGTCAAATGAGAAGTCTCAGCCAGTGTATAATCTCAGCGGCCAAAAGGTGAGCGCAGACTACAAAGGCATTGTGATACGCAACGGAAAAAAGAATATTAACAAATAAATGACGACGACTATGAAACGATACCTATTCTATTTCTATCTAATAGTTTTGATCTGCTGGCCACTTGCAATCTTTGGCCAGACTCATCACCTGAAAGTGGATATGGAGCCGCAAGAGCTTAAGGAATTCTTTCTTGGTGCGAGCATACTGAAAGTCCTTCCTAACGGCGAAATGGACTTTGTTGGCGAGACTGAGGGCGATGTTGCCGCCGGCTCCAAGTTGATAATCTATCCCATGTTTAATTTCGAGGGCTTCTCATTAGTAAGATGGAAGGAAAACGGCACGCCTATCGATTTGGAAACAAAAACCTCAGAGTGGGGCGAGATATGTGTTGAATACACCATGCCCGACAAGGACGTAGTACTGACGGCCGTTTACAGCAACGGCTCCGATGATCCTGATCCGCCACTGCCAGATGTTCGTAAACTGACGGTCAGCGCCGACCATTATGGCGACGGCGACTATGGCGAAAGCTGGGGATATATTAGGAATGTGGTGCGCAAAAAGAATGGCTCTATGTGGGTATTGTCCGTCGGTCAGGCAAACGCCGTTTCAGAAGGTGACACCATCCTTATTGAGGCACAGCCAAGTAATCATTGTAACCTGAAAGAATGGAAGGAGAATGAAACAGTAAAACAACTACAGTTCACCAACCTTGCTGAATACAAGGGTTATTATGAGTATGTAATGCCAGACCATGATGTCAACTTGGTGGCATACTTTGAGAAATATTCTCACAAGTTCAAAGTCAGCGCCGACCACTATGGTGATGTGGGCGATGACAACGATTGGGGAAAGATCGGGAGAGCCTTTCATAAAGAGAACGGCAGGAATTATATATTAGCTATCGACAACAATAATGAATTGTCAGAAGGTGACACCATAGTTTTATATGCACAAGCAAGCAGCCAATATTGGAAACTAAAGGAATGGAAAGAAAATGAAGCCGTCAAAGAAATACAATTTACCTACGACCAACAAAGGTATAACGGACTTGTATATGATGGCTATTATGAGTATGTGATGCCTGACTATGATGTCTGCCTTGTGGCATACTTTGAGCCGACGATTCCGTCACCGGAGAATCCTGGTGTGAACCAGGTTGTAGGCGGAACGCTGGTGCTGAACGAATTCAAACCGGGCGGACTGGCGAAAGTAATGCCTTATAATAAGACTTCTTTCAACAGCATTGTCGTAATGGGCGACATGCGCGAGAAGGATCTGAGTGTTGCTACTGGCACTAATGCCACCACCCTTGACTTGACGCGAACCTACGGATATCATGCGATTCCAGGATATGCGTTCGCCGGTGGCAAAGCGTTCGAGCTGAAGCTGGAGCATATCCTTCTGCCTTCCTGCATCGACAGCATCGCCTCGGCCGCTTTCGACAAATGCACAAGCCTGAATCAGCTGACAATTCTGGCAACTACGCCTCCGAAACTCTCATACAACACATTGAATTCAGGTGTGACCGTGAAGGTGCCGCAGGCATCATTAGCATTATATAAGGCTGCAGAGGTGTGGAAGAACCTGAAGATAGAAGCCATCACCGAAGGGGTGGGCGACCTGACGCTCCTGCTGCCGAATGATTATAGCGACGGGCGGTATAAGAATATGTCGATAGAACTCACGAATGCGACCACTGGCGAGACATCGAAGTATATCGTCACAAACAATCAGGGCTACACGTTCCGTACCCTGGTTTCCAATACCCGTTACACGGCCAGCCTGAAGACCTCTGGCGGGAACATTGTCGCGTCGATAGGAAACATTTTCATCGACAACGGCAACAAGACCCTTAGCTTTGCCAATGTCAGACTGCCCCAGGATGTCAAGGTGACCGTGGAATCAAATTGGAATGGACGGGATTATACTTCCGACGTAGAGATTATTTGGATGGACGCATCGGGCAGGTTCATCTGCAAAGACAGCGTCGTTAGCAATATCCCGCAGGGCACCACCCTGAAGTACAGTATCAAACTATCGGATGAACTGGCTCGGGAATATATGATGCCCGAAGTGATGAACTATCAGGTGAAAGCAGGCGACAATCATGTTTGGTATAGGTTACAGCGCATAGAAAGAGGCGTGGCTAAGGGGACGGTGACCAGTACTAATGGCGTCCGTCTGGCTAATGCCAAAGTGAAGTTCGTACAGACGGTCAATGGGAAATATACATCGATCACTGAGGAAACGACAGACGCATCGGGAGATTATTATGTCTCTGTGTTTAACGCACCGACGACCATTACGGCAGCTGCCAACGGCTATGTGATGAAAAGCATCAACAGGGATGACTTTACAGATAACACGCACTGGGACTTCTTCAGGCTGAAGGAGGGCGGTGCCCCGTCGCTGACCATCAGCTATGCGTTCAACTCTGTGGCGAACGCGGCAGGGGATGGTACGACGGCGGGAAACACCCTGTTCAGCGACCTGAACAACGTAGACTTCAGCATCTATAATTCAACCAAAGGCAAGGATGTAACAGAGTTCCTGAACAGCTACCCACAGATACTGGTCTACGAGGATATCGCAACAGGCGATGAACTGGCGGTTACCGTTTCGAGCCTGAATAATTTATTCGTGCCAGTGACTGTTAACCTGAGGGTCGGCAGCGACAATATAGCAAGCATCAGCATTCCCCTGAAGCAACTTGGCGGCATCAATGCCACGTTTGCCTCCACCGCCAATGCCTCGGTGGTCGGCATCTTGTATGACAGCAAGCAGCAATTCGTCCAGATGAAGAAGTACGAAGAAGCCCTGCTGAGTTTCCGCGAACTGCCGGATGGCGCTTACACGCTCATTACGATGAAGGAGGATGACCGGTACAACAAGATACAGAGTCTCGGCCAATACGGTGAATTAGGACTTACGGAGGGCGCGGACTATGTGAAGAACGACGTGAAGGTGGTCAGCGGCACCATCACGGCCGTTGAGAACGAGGTGATTCCGGCTTCCGAGTTTGGAGATGACAGTTACACAAACACCGATGCTACCTATTTTGCCGTCAGTGAAACCACGTCGGCCATCGATTGCTATGTGACGGTCAGGTCGAAGGTGGAATTCAAAGACCAGTATGCCGACGGCGTGACCAGTCCCAAACTCGTGGTTGACATACCAGAAGGCTGCGATTTTGTGGCGGGCTCCGTCATTGTGGGCACAAAGACTGTACCCTATAATTACGAAGGACGCAGGCTGTCGGTACCCCTGAGTGCGGACTATGACTTGGTGAAGTTCTGTCTCCTTCCGAAGACAGCAGGCAACTACCGGCTTGGCGGCAATGCCCAGTTCAGTTACGGCGGCAAGATGACCACCGAGCCGGTGGGTACTGCTGTCTTCCAGGTGAAAGCCAATGGAAACCTGTCGTTTGCGATACCTCAGGTAACCATCGACGGCATCTTCTATGCAAACGGCTTTGCCTCGGTGGCATCCGTCGTGAAAATATATGTGGACGGGCAGCTCAATGCTCAGACTACCGCCAACGCCAAGGGCAGTTGGAGTGTGAAATGTCAGCTCGACAATCCGGTCAACCTGTCGACCCATTATGTGCAGGTCGTCGCTGAGGCCGCTTCGGGCGAATCGTCCTCGTCGAGTGTCCAGACCATACTGTATAATCAGAATGGCGTTGTCGTAGAGTCGGTTACGATGGCGCACTATAATCCGGAATTAAGAAAGACATTCGAAGTGGTGTTTGGATTTAATACACCTTCTTCATCAAGTCCTTCTTATACCGTTTACTATCCTAAGCCGGATTTCACCTTCTCAGTAAAACTGAATACGGTAGATAGTGACCGAATCGGCAATATGAGGCTTTACACCCTTACCCAGCGAGGTGACACGGTGACGCTTTATCCGGTGTTCGATCCCACTTCCCAGACCTGGGTGGTCTCGCACACCTACCTGCCAAAAAGTTACAATATTGATCCGCCGGTCAATGTCGCCGTAGCCTTCGACGAAATCTCTCATGGCGATTCCCCCGCTGGAGGTGTTGACCGCGAGATGCTGAATAAGGTGGCCAAATTCTACTCTGAGTTCCAGGAGTCTGTCCGCAAGGGTATGGAAGAGGTGTTGGCCATCAGCGATGACTATAAGGCTCTGCTGGAGCGCGGTAATGCCACACAGGAGGAACTGAATACCATCAGGAAGCGCTTGGGAGATTGTCTCGGTGTGGACTTCTCTGCCTTTGAAGACACTCAGAAGACCAACGAACAACTGTTGGCATCAGTTGACTCTCTTTTAGGAGATAGTTGGCGGCAGGATCTTGAGACCATGATGAATTCCTATCAGGAACTAAAGGACCTGAGCATCTATGGCTATTCAGGCAATGGTATCACCGTCAACCACACGACAGGCCTGACGGAGGTATCGTTGCTGGAACAGGGCTACGAGAAGATTCTGGCCTCCGACAGCACGTATGTCTATCTGCTGACGACCAAAGACGAGTATGCTTTCGTCGACTTTGTCACCGACCAATACATCCATGTAGACCTGAACGCTGTCAATCCAGATGTCGCACGGCAGTTGAGGACGATGATGTCCAGGAGAAGAGAGGCAGGCGGGCTGGACGACCCTGTATTCTGGTATAACCAGTTGGCCCTTGTCAATAACCTTAGCGATGCATACGACAAACTATGTAAGGTTTTTGAAACGGTGGCAGTTGCGGTAACAAAGATGAAAATTGCCAATTTGAGAGCTCTTGCTGATTTCAACAAGATGGATGTATTAAGCCAAATCGCTAATTTTGAGAAAGGAGCGCTCCTCACTTTAAAGGCGCAAGTCATGAAGACCGTCGATGACTTTTTCAAATTTATGTTGAGGCCATTCATCAAAGGCACAGCGAGGACGGATGTGGCACTTGAGAGGGCCCCGTTCTGGGGGCAGTTGGCTGCTGGACTGTTCAAGACCGGCATGTCGTTACTGGCAATGGTTAACGACGAGATCAATGCCTTCAACCAGATGGGTGAGGTGGTGAAACTGTGGAATGCTATCCCCAGACCCTGTGATGATGATCAGGCAGCGGCATTAGCCTTGGAAGATAGGGTAAAGAATATGGCAGCCGTCTTCGGAACATATCATACTGGAACCATTGCTGTTGATATGGGAGCCTGCATCAGTTCGGCAGCCGCTCTGCCAATCTTCGAAACGCCTGAACCCGTCGTTAAAGGAGTGATGGTCTTCTTCGACTTCTGTGCCCTCTTCAATGCCCTGATTGTCAATCCTCAAATGAACCAAAAATTCGATTACGATTTCTATTACTGTCAAGTGGAATTGTCACTCCTCGAGTGTGACAAGAAAAAGAAAAAGCCGGTCAAACCAATCCCGCCGATCCCACCAATCCCACCAACCCATGGTCCGCAAGGGTCTATCACGTATAACACGTCCAGTTCTTCCAGCCCGGATGCCAAGGTGCTGATCGACCCGTCGGGCTATGTCTATGAGGGCGTGGCCTCCAACCGCCTCGAAGGTGTGATGACCACCATCTTCTACCGACAGGAAGTGGAGGATGTCTATGGTGACAAGCATCAGGAGTCTGTACTTTGGGATGCTGAGAACTACGACCAGCAGAATCCGCTCTACACCGACAAGGACGGCCGTTATGAGTGGTATGTGCCTCAGGGCATGTGGCAGGTGAAGTATGAGAAGAATGGTTATCAGACGGCTTACTCAGAGTGGCTCCCTGTTCCTCCTCCACAGCTTGACGTCAACCAAGCGATGATCCAGATTGCCCAGCCGGAGGTGACGATGGCCCATTGCTATCCTACGGGCATTGAGGTGGAGTTCAGCAAGTATATGAAGCCTTCGACACTCAACACTGAAAACATCTTCCTGACGCATGCTGGAAAGAAGGTGAGCGGAAAGGTGATCATGCTGAATGAGGAAAAGGACCTCAAGGGCAACAAGTTCGCATCGAAAGCAAGGTTCGTGACCGACGAGAAAATACCTGTCGGTGAGAAGGTGCAGCTGACCGTAAGCCGTAAGGTGAAGAGCTATGCTGACATCATGATGCCAAGCGACTTCACGCAGGAGTTCACCATTGAGCATGAGATCAGCGAAATTGTGGCCGACCCCGTCGTAAGAGTCACATACGGAGCGGAAAAGTCGGTGGTTATTACGGCTACTCCGGTAGAAGCGGCTAAGGACAAGACGCTGCAGGTGGTTTCAGGAACACCGGCGATAGCAGTAACAGACAAGGCAGCGTATGTGTTAGACGAGAACGGACAGGCTGAAGTGAAGATAAAGGGACTTGTCCCTGGTTCTACCGCTCTCTTGTTCAGCATCAAGGAATACAATGCAAGCGCCATGACCAATGTCGAAGTGCTTGATCCGAATCAGAACTATGTGGCCGAACCGAAGTCCTCGATTGCCAGTGGCTCGGAGGTGACAAAGGGTCAGCAGATCACGCTCACTTGTGAAACGCCAGGCGCAGTAATTTACTATACTTTGGACGGTAGCTGCCCATGTAACGATACACCTGCAAGACAGATCTACAGCGGCCCGATCACCATCACTGATAACGTAACCGTAATCACGGCGATGGCGGCTGCAAAGGATCTGGGCGAAAGCGACATCGCGACATTTACCTATCATCTCCACGGTTATACGGATATTGATGAGCTGAGCTCGTCGGTCAGCATCTGGCCATTGGTCACCCGTAGCAATGTGAACGTCGACCTCGGAGGCCAGAAAGCAAAAAGCGTTTCTGTGATGAACGTCAATGGTGTACGACTGTTCAACGCAAATAATGTGAACGAACGAATCACCATTGATTTTACCCAGCACCCAACTGGTCTATACATCATTGCAGTAGAAATGAACAATGGAAGGGTAGTAAGAAAGATCATCAAAAAATAATCGGGTCATAGGATCGTGAAAGGCTAGAAAAAACAAAACAACTTGATTATGAAAAGAACCACCTGATTCAAAGAAAAAAGCCCTCTTCGGAGGGCCTTTTTTTGCTGAAAAACGGTATCACGGGTATCACGGTATCATGGTATCACGGGTATCACAGTTCGTTTAATCACGATGCGAACACTGTTGTTGGCAAATGTAGGCATCTGGCATTACTATACCTCCTGACACTTCGTCGAGGTCATCCTCGGATAGTTCGTAGACACCGGCCTCCGTGAGTTCGTTGATTATTTTTTTCATTTCCTCAGACAGTTGCTTCAACTGCTGCTTCTTCTGCTCAATCTCTTCGTTTGTCAATGTTGCCATATTCTTAAAAGTTTTGTTTGTGGGTGCAAAGATAATCATTTTCTGGAACGACATGAAACTGAGCATTTTAAAAAACATGGTATTTAATATTGTTTAACAAGCGAGAATGGCTTAACAAATTTAATCTTTGTATCTTTGCAGCATATTAGCAGAACAAAGAGAAGGATGCAAATCATTATCCCAACCGCATCACTTAATAAACTGATTTTTGGCAAGCAGACGCGCTCTGACGGTCAGAGCTATCGTCTGATGACCTACGTGGTGCAGTGCCATGTCGCTGATGGTCTGCTGCTCTATAACACCCTGACGTGCTCGCTTCTGCTGTTGACGCCCGACGAGGCCGCTGACGTCACGGCACAGAAGGAACTGATAGACCGTTGGTTCCTGGTGCCGCAGGAACATGACGACCTGAATTTCTGCCGCAAGGCCCGTCAGATGGCCGCGCTCCTCAAACCCGCTGCCAAGAACATTGTCAGCTATACCATTCTGCCGACTACCGGCTGCAATGCCCGTTGTTTCTACTGCTATGAGAAGGGTACAAAACCCATCACCATGAGCCCCGAGACTGCCGACAAAGTGGTTCGATACATCTTAGCCCATCGTGGCGACGAGAAAATCGAAATCAATTGGTTTGGCGGCGAGCCACTGGTCAATGTCAGGGCCATCGACCAGATCTGTACAGCACTCAACGAACAGGGTGTACCGTTCTGCTCAGATATGACTTCCAACGGCTACCTGTTCGATGCCGACATGGTGCGGCGTGCCAAGGACCTATGGCAATTGAAATATGTGCAGATAACGCTCGACGGTATGGCACAGACCTACAACCGCGTGAAGGACTACCTCTATAAGGGTGTGGATGCCTTTGAGCGCGTGCTGACCAACATCGGCCTGTTGACTGCCGCCAGCGTCCATGTCTCCGTACGTCTGAACGCGGATATGCACAACATCGGGGAGATGTCGCAGCTGGTGTCGCTGTTGCACCAGCGATTCGGCCCCGATGAGCATCTTTCCGTCTATTCCCATGAACTGTACTGTGAGCACACGCCGGAGGAAAGTGCTACCCTTTACAGTCAGCGGAAGCAGTTACAGCAGCAGATTGATGCGTGCGGCTACAGGCGTAAACGGAAGTTGCAGAAGGGCTTTAAGCTGAATCGCTGCATGGCCGACAACGACCAGAGCGTGATGATTTCTCCTGATGGTCATCTCGGAAAATGCGAGCACCATATCGACAGGGAATTCTACGGTCACATTAACCACGAGGAACGTGACAAAGCTAA
>JAFZCU010000220.1 GCA_017556145.1 Prevotella sp.
ATCCAGGAAGCCATTGCCAAATCAGCAGGTCCGATCTTCAGCTACTGGCTCGTTATCGCCATGCTGGCCTACATTCTGTTCTATGCACTGATAGGTTGTAAGAACGTGAACACAGACATCAAGATAGATTAAATTGTAAATTGTAAAATTGTAAATCAACATGATGGATATTGAATTTGTAAGAAGCCGTTTCATCAAGCATTTCGATGGAAAGACCGGCAACGTTTATACGTCTCCTGGCCGTATCAACCTGATTGGTGAGCACACCGACTATAATGGTGGTTTCGTATTCCCCGGTGCCGTTGATAAAGGCATTATGGCTGAGATGCGTGCCAATGGCACAGAGGACACCGTGATGGCCTACGCCATCGACCTGAAGGATCGTGTCGACTTCAAGCTGAGCGACCCCAATGGCCCGCGTGCATCATGGGCTCGTTATATCTATGGTATCTCACTCGAGATGAAGAAGTTAGGCGTTCCCGTTAAAGGTTACAATATTGCCTTCGCAGGTGATGTTCCCTTAGGAGCCGGCATGTCTTCATCAGCTGCGATGGAGAGCTGCTTCGCCTTTGGTCTGAACGATATCTTCGGCGACAACAAGGTATCGCAATGGGATATGGCGCTGGCAGGACAGGCTACAGAGCATAACTACTGCGGTGTGAACTGCGGTATCATGGACCAGTTTGCTTCCGTCTTCGGTAAGGCAGGCTGTCTGATGCGTCTCGACTGTCGCAGCCGTGAGTTCGAGTACTTCCCCTTCAAGCCCGACGGCTATCGTCTTGTGCTGCTCGACTCTGTGGTAAAGCACCAGTTGGCAGGTTCTCCTTACAACGACCGTCGTAACTCTTGCGAGAATGTGGTGAAACACATCCAGGCCAAGCATCCGGAGGGCAAGTATGAGACCCTGCGCGACTGCACCTGGGAGCAGCTGGAGGAAGTAAAGGAAGAGGTAGGTGCCGAAGACTACAAGCGCGCTAAGTTCGTACTCGGTGAGAAGGACCGTGTGTTGGGTGTCTGCGAAGCCCTTAACGAAGGCGACTACGAGAAGGTAGGCGAGCTGATGTATAAGACGCACGAAGGCTTGTCGAAGGATTACGAGGTGTCATGCGAGGAACTCGACTTCCTGAACGATGTGGCCAAGGAGAACGGTGTCACAGGTTCCCGTATCATGGGTGGTGGCTTCGGTGGCTGTACCATCAATCTCGTCCGCAACGACCTCTACAAGAAGTTCATCGAGGACGCCAAGAAGAAGTTCAACGAAAAGTATGGTCACGAGCCGAAAGTCTATGACGTAGTCATCAGCGATGGCTCTCGTAAACTCTGCTAAAAGCCACCTTTCAACACACAAAATGTGTTTATAAAGGTTAAATACAGGTGGTAAGGTGTAATTATTACACTTTACCGCTTTTTTTTATTCCCTTTTTCATTGTTATTTCAGAAATAAGTTGTAAATTTACACCCAAAATCGACATTTATTAAGAACAACTTAAAACTTAGTAACAATGAAAGTACTGAAAAGTAGCATTCTGAGTCTCGGCGCAGCAGCGCTGATGCTCGCAGCATGTGCAGGTGGCCAGCAGGCCCCTGTGTTAACGGTTTCGGGTCTCGACCCTGCCAAGTTCGACACCACCCTTCAGGACAAGCCCGTGAAGCTCTACACCCTGAAGAATGCCAACGGCATGGAGGTATGCATCACCAATTATGGCGGACGCGTAGTATCGCTCGTTGTTCCTGACAAGGACGGCAATCCCACTGACGTCGTTCTCGGCTTCGACAACATCGCCCAGTATGCCGATACCCTCAACTCCCCCACCGACTACGGTTCCAGCGTCGGACGTTATGCCAACCGTATTGCAAACGGCAAGTTTACACTCGACGGCACTGAGTATGCCCTCAAGCAGAACGACGGTCCAAACTGCCTGCACGGTGGTGGCACCACAGGTTGGATGAATCAGGTTTACGATGCTGAGCAGATCGGCGACTCCATACTGAGACTGACGATTGTCGCTGCCGACGGCGAGAACGGCTTCCCAGGCAAGGTGATGGCCGTGACCACCTACAAGGTGACCTCTGACAATATCCTCGACATCACCTGGGAGGCAGAGACCGATAAGCCGACAATCATCAACCAGACCAACCACAACTATTACAATCTGAGTGGTGACTTCACACAGCCCGGCTATGATATGGTACTCTACGTGAATGCCGACAACTTCACCCCCAGCGATACGCTCTACATCCCAACGGGCGAAATCAAGTCGGTGGAAGGCACACCTATGGACTTCCGTACGCCTCACGCCATCGGCGACAGCATCAAGTCAAGTTTCGATCAGATCCAGAATGCTGGCGGTTACGACCACAACTGGTGTTTGAACACCTATAAGGACGGCCAGGGCGATGACACACAGGTCTGCGCCAGCCTCTATAGCCCCAAGACCGGTATCTTCATGGAGATGTTTACCAACGAGCCTGGTGTACAGGTCTACAGCGGTAATTTCCAGGGTGTTGGCAACGAGTTGAACATCCAGCACAAGCACGGTCCCTATCCGCAGCACGTCAGCGTATGCCTGGAGAGCCAGAAGTATCCCGATTCTCCCAACAAGCCACAGTGGGTACAGCCCGTTGTGAAGCCTGGTGAGAAGTACTTCAGCCACGCTGCCTATAAGTTCTCTGTGAAATAAATTGTAAATAGTAATTAGTCAAATAGTCAAATAATATTATGAATTGGAGTTCAAATGAGTTTCAATGGCTCGACTGGACGGTGCTTGCCGTCGGTGTGATTGCCATCGTATGGGCGGTATATCGCTCCATCAAGAAAGACAAGGAGAAAATGAAGGGTGCAGACTCTCAGGACTATCTGTTCGGTAAGGGTGAGCCTTGGTATGTAATCGGTATGGCTATCTTTGCTGCCAACATCGGTTCCGAGCACCTCGTAGGTCTCGCCGGTACAGGTGCCAAGGACGGTGTGGGTATGGCCCACTGGGAGATGCAGGGTTGGATGATCCTCATCCTCGGCTGGCTCTTCGTACCGTTCTATCAGCTGCTCAACAACAAGATGGGCAAGATCATCACCATGCCCGACTTCCTGAAGTTCCGCTACACCCAGCGTACGGGTTCCTGGCTCTCTATCATCACGCTCGTAGCCTACATTCTGACAAAGGTCTCGGTGACAGCCTTTACAGGTGGTATCTTCTTTGAGTATCTTATCGGTTTGCCCTTCTGGTGGGGTGCCCTCGGTCTCATCGCCGTCACCGCCATCTTCACCGTATTCGGTGGTATGAAGGGCGTTATGACCATGTCGGCCATCCAGACACCTATTCTTATTATTGGTGCTTTCCTGGTGCTCTTCCTCGGTCTGTATACACTGGGTGGTGGCAGTATCGTTCAGGGCTGGGATAACATGATGGCCTTCTGTAGCACACTTCATGATGGCTACGGAACAACCCATATGTTCCACTGGGCCGACATTAACGCGTCGGGCAATCCAGATCCCCTCTACCATGAGTATCCCGGCTTCGTGGTGTTTATTGGCGCCTCAATCATCGGTTTCTGGTATTGGTGTACTGACCAGCACATCGTTCAGCGTGTACTCGGTCAACAGAAGGGTGAGAGCAACGTGGAGGTGATGAAGCGTGCCCGTCGTGGTACCATTGCCGCCGGCTACTTCAAGCTTCTTCCCGTATTCATGTTCCTGATTCCCGGTATGGTGGCTATGGCTCTGGCTAATGGCGGCTTTGGCGACTTCGGCATCCAGATGGATATCGCCAACCAGCACGACACTGATGGTGCCTTCGCCATGATGGTGAAAAGCATCCTTCCTGCCGGTATCAAAGGTTTCGTGACTATCGGCTTCATCTGCGCCCTCGTCACGTCGCTGGCTGCATTCTTCAACTCGTGCGCCACGCTATTCACTGAGGACTTCTACAAGCCCATGAAGAAGGGCCTAAGCGAAGCCCACTATGTGCTCGTTGGCCGTATCGCTACCGTTGTAGTAGTGATTTTGGGACTCCTCTGGCTTCCGGTCATGATGGGTATGGGCAACCTCTACAGCTACCTGCAGGGCATCCAGTCGCTGCTGGCTCCGTCTATGGTGGCCGTCTTCACCCTCGGTATTCTCTCTAAGAAGATTACGCCGAAGGCTGGTGAATGGGGACTCATTGGTGGTTTTGTCATCGGTATGCTGCGTCTGGTGACCAACGTCTTCACCGATACAGGTTCAGCTCAGATGGATGGTGCCTTCTGGGATGCCACCGCATGGTTCTGGCAGACCAACTGGCTCGTCTTCGAGTGCTGGCTGCTGGTATTCATCGTGCTGCTGATGGTGGTTGTGAGCTTCTTCACTCCCGCTCCCACAGCCGAGCAGAAGGATGCCATCACCTTTACTGCAGACTATCGCAAACAAATTGCCCAAAGTTGGGACGTATGGGACATTGTGGGAACACTCGGCGTCCTCTTCCTCTGTGGCTGCTTCTATTGGTACTTCTTCTAAGAGCAGGAAATGAACTTTTATCGGGAACATTCCAAAGTCTGGCTGTCTGTCGACTGCATCATCTTCGGCTTCGATGAAGGCAAGCTGAAGATTCTGATAGGTCGTCGTCAGATGGATCCTGGTCGTGGCGAATGGAGCCTCTACGGAGGCTTCGTCCGCAGCGACGAGGGTATCGACGATGCTGCCAACCGTGTGCTCTACGACCTCACCGGACTTCGAAATCTCTATATGCGTCAGGTCGGTGCCTTTGGTAATGTTGACCGCGACCCTGGTGAGCGTGTGGTATCCATTGCCTATTATGCCCTTATCAATGTCAACGACTACGACGACATTCTCCGCGAGGAGCATGGTGTGGAATGGGTGAATATCGACGATCTTCCCCAGCTCTACTCCGACCACAACGAGATGGTCCTCAAGGCCCGTAAGTTGATGAAGCAGAAGATAGCCAGCCATCCGGTGGGATTCCGCCTGCTGCCCAGCCTCTTCACGCTCACGCAGCTTCAGCGTCTCTATGAGGCCGTCAATGGCGAGCCCATCGATAAGCGCAACTTCCGCAAGCGCATCAAGGAAATGAACTACATTGAGAAGACCGAGTTAATCGACAAAACGGGATCCAAGCGTGGGGCGTTCCTCTACCGATTCAACAAGAGGGCCTACAACGAGGATCTGAATTTTAAGTTATAAATAAAGAATATGTTAGAAGAATTAAAAGAAAAAGTATTCCAGGCCAACCTCGACCTCGTGAAGCACAACCTCGTGATCTTCACCTGGGGAAACGTGTCTGGCATAGACCGTGAGCACGGACTGGTAGTCATCAAGCCCTCTGGCGTCGACTACGACGTGATGAAGGCCTCCGACATGGTAGTGGTGGACCTGCAGACGGGAGAGGTCGTCGATGGCGATCTGAACCCCTCCAGCGACACACCCACCCATCTGGTGCTCTATCGTGAGTTCCCCGAGCTGGGCGGCATCGTCCACACCCACAGCACCTATGCCACCGCATGGGCACAGGCCGGCAAGGACATCCCCAACATCGGTACCACCCACGCCGACTACTTCCACGACTGCATCCCCTGCACCGACAGTATGGTCGAGGCTCAGATGCCCGAGTATGAGAAGGAGACGGGTGTGGTGATCGTCGACCGTTTCCGTCGCGACAACATCAATCCCGTTCACACGCCAGCGGTACTGGTCAAGAACCATGGTCCTTTCTCATGGGGAAAGGATCCTGCACAGGCTGTCTATCACGCTGTCGTCGCTGAGCAGGTGGCCAAGATGGCGTTCATCGCCTACTCTGTGAATCCTGGCCTCACAATGAATCCGCTCCTCATCGAGAAGCACTTCTCCCGCAAGCACGGCCCAAACGCTTATTATGGACAAAAGAAAAAATAATATTAACAATTTAACAATAACAACAATGAAAGCATTTGAAAATTATGAAATTTGGTGGGTAACCGGCGCACAGCTCCTTTACGGAGGCGACGCAGTGGTTGCAGTCGACGGACACTCAAAGGAAATGGTCGAGGGCCTGAACGCCAGCGGCAATATCCCCGTGAAGATTGTTTATAAAGGCACAGCCAACAGCAGCAAGGAGGTTGAGACCATCATGCTGGCTGCCAACAACGACGAGAAGTGCGTAGGTATCATCACATGGATGCACACCTTCTCGCCTGCCAAGATGTGGATCAAAGGTCTGCAGCAGCTGCAGAAGCCCCTCCTCCACTTCCACACGCAGTATAACGCTGAAATCCCCTGGAGCGAGATCGACATGGACTTCATGAACCTGAACCAGAGTGCCCACGGCGACATCGAGTTCGGACA